>CAILON010000291.1 GCA_903835865.1 uncultured beta proteobacterium | reverse complement strand
CGATTGATTTGAATTAATTCCTAAAAGTCGAATTAGTTTTTTTATTATATAGCCCATAGAAATTTCTCTGAATTTGATGCCGGATTAAATGCAATTATATTTTACTAAAGTGAAACATGCCGCATCCATAAACAAGAGAAACCGAATCTCGAATTTCACAGTTTGTATGAAAATCCCCAGAATCATCTACATAGGAAAATGATTTCAGGGTGAGTGGTTTAAGGAGTTCTAATACTTGTCTGGGGTCAAACACCCGATGCGCATTGAATTGGATACGCGGTCGCCCTATCGGTGTTGTTAAATACAGACTTCCGTTCTGAGCAAGTACTCGTACGAATTCGGAACAGGCTTTATGTGGTCCATTACGATCTATCGGGTCACGGTAGCGTCCTAGCCCAATGTGCTCAATAACGTGAAGACAAGAGAGACTTGAACGCGAACCACTCTCCCAATTGAGGTTGCACGCATTCGCGGTTCGAGTTTCGAGTCCAGATAGCTTGACTGCAAGTGGCCGGATATCTGAAAACTCGATAGGTACGAAAGCGCTTATGGCTGTGATTAAGCGAGAATCACTCCCAATGTCACTGTGCTTGGCGGGTTTAGCCTCAGCGAGCATTCGTGAAAGCCAGGCGCCTTGAAAAAGGTAGTGTGGGTCAAATGGTGTATTTGAAACTCTATCACCTAGTTGAGGCCATATGTCGCGTATTCGGACTGTCTCTCCCAATCTTCTTAACTGCAGGAAGTCCCTGATGAACGACGGGATGTTTGTGAGTCCGAGGAGTCGTTTCGGTTCGACCACGGACTCGATCAGGTGACGGCAGAGTTGATTCATAAAAATGCGCCTATTGTTCTCGCATCATTATTAACGTGCGGGGTTCGCTTGCGCATTAGGTGGCAACGATACCTAAACGAAAGTGAAATACGCATTAGAAGCTGAGAAAATTTGGAAGAAGTTTCAATATTTGCTTGTGTTTGTAGTATTTTTATTATTTGCTGACGCTCATTTGCATAGGAATTGGTTCGGGACCGAGAGAGTTGGCCTTCGTGTTTTCGGAAAGCTGAGACCACTCCTCGCCCGTATGCGCTAGATCCAGTAGCAAACGCCCGGCAAAAGAAATCAAAGTCGCCAGCGAGTTTCCAATGCGTAGAAATGCCTCCGCAAGCCGTATAAAGGTGGCTTCTCCAAAAGCAACCGTCTTGCAAGGGGGTCCAGCCAGCCATCATGGCGGAATGAATGTTTTTTAATGTGCCAACCGACCTGCAGATGACACGGCCATTTGTGTCGGCATATAGATCGTCAAAATGCAGCAGGTCAGCGTTCGTGCGATTGAACTCGGCGCGAACCCAATCGAGTGCGCCATCTAAGTAAATATCTGATGCATTGAGCCAAGCCATTAGGGGTTCTTGACAATTTTCAAAGCCCTTAGCGATCGCGTCATACATGCCTCCACCACGATCTTGAGTAAAGTACACATTAGGCGGAGCCCATGCCTTGACCGCTTCTATGCTGCCATCAGTCGAACCACCATCAACGATGATGTATCGGTCGGTTGTTCTGAGACAGCGGATAACCGAGCGTGCGGTCTCATCGAGCAGATGACCCGCATTTAGAGTGGGTGTAACAATGCAGAAGGCCAGCATTTACTAAGAATTCCTTATATAAATTAAATAAAAATAGATTGTGTAGTTTTCTATATTTCTTCGGAGGTAAAATGAAGCAGCTTACATTACGGGGTGGAGAAACCATAGATAATTTTTAATATTCCAAATTCGTTCATTATATACATTGCCCTCATTTGCATAAAATTTATAGATAGATATGTATTAATGAAGCGTTCAGGAGGCTCCAAATGCGAGGTATTTTTAAATAAATATCATTTCTTGTTAATCAATATAGATCTGTTTGGGCGGACTACGAGAAAGTGGGAGTGTTTTCGATCGTGTTACAATGCCACAGTATATTTGTGATCTAGCTATCATGGAAAGCGTAAGTGGTACAATCAATGTTCCAGAAGTCCAGTATGTCCCACTGAATAACGGGCCCGCTAAACAAAGCGACAGTAAAAAAATTGCGGCGCTCCATGCCGAATTTGAAGGTAAACCAAGCCAAATGCTGTGAATCGCGTGAAGCAATACGATAGAGTAGAGAATGACAAATATGAGGCCAAGAACGAGTCCTCGATCATTTAGAATCGACGATAGGACGCCATGTGGATAACCCGTTGCCTCGGAGGTTGTGACGACTCCGAGTCGTGACTCGCTCACTTGTGTGAATGTTTCACCATTGCGCCAAGAATTGAACCCATTTCCCAAGAAGGGGTTTTCGATCGCTCTTTCCAAACTCTCTAGGAATTGAGAAAATCGTGTTGATGGATCATCCTTGAAATCTGCAGAAATATGCTTCAGGCGACTCAGTGCGTCAGTTGATGGGGCAATGGCGTCGTCTGATCTTGAAAATTCTACAGCAAACCAGACGGTTGCAAGAGTCCCGCCAGTCAAGAACAACCAATAAAGAGGATGGAACTTTTTTTTGAAAGAAATGGATAGCAACAGAATGGTAAATGCAATTACTGATTGTGTACTTCCGATGAGGTATATTGCAAATCCACTGAATGCAAGGCAAGTGAATGTGTACCACTTTCGCGAAGCGAATGGGAATAGCCAGACAGCAGATCCAGACGCAACGAGTACTACTAAGCCACCCGACAAGATGGTATTTTGACCAAATAGAATGAATCTTCCGGTACGGAATCCTAGATCGTTGGATGCTTCAAAAAACCACCCCAGCATTCCAGCAAGAATAATGATGCCGCCAAGGAGGGTTAGGGTTTTGGAAAAACTTAAAATAATAGAATATGCGCTCGTGTGAAAGGCTGCCGAAAACAGGAGCGCGGCGGGCAAGACCGAACAGCAGATAGTCTCTCGCGTGAATGTGTGGTAATCCACGCCCCGAAGTGTTGATCTACCGAGAATAAGTTCAATTAAAGTGAGTAATGCTATGCAGGCACCGAAAATGCATATTATTGTCTCCCAAGACCAGCCAAATCGCCAACAACGAACACGTCGGATCGATATACAGGCAGCGAGGGCTGAAAGTGTTACAACTACGAATAGGGGTGGAATTACCGAAGCACCAGTCATCCCATTTAGAAATTTTGCGAATAACAAAACGGCGGCACACGCAGCGAGGTCGCCCCTGAGGGCCCGAAGAAATAGCACAGCGATCACCACATCTGATGCACAGGTCCAAAGCATCTCAGTAATCATGCGTTTAGCTCGTTTCGTGGGATTGGATACAAGATTCCTTAGCGACTGCATGTTATACTTGAGCCATGCCACGCTCGCTAGATGATTTTTGGAGTGGATTAATGTTGCGTATTACACCGCAGAATTTTGCTGCGTGGCTTTACGATAACTGCGTTGGTAGGCCGTGGAGTTGGAATTATGGTGCATTTCGTGCACGAGAGATAAAACGAATCCTTAATAACTTGCCAGTTTCACTTCCACAACAACCGTTCGGTGCTTGGATTGATGAGCGAATCGTTGAATATCCATGGATGTTGAAGCAGTTGGGTTCGGCTAAGGGTGGTGGACAACTATTAGATGCCGGTGCTGGACTTAATGTCTCGCAACCCCTCTCAATCTTGAAACAGCAGGGTTGGATTGTGTCAAGCATTACTCTTGAACGAGAGCGATTTTCGGTGCCTGGGGTGAAGTACTACGAAGGGGATCTTCGATGCCTTCCATTCAAAGATTGCTCGTTTGACGCCGTGTGCTGCCTTTCCACTTTAGAACATGTCGGCATGGATAATGCAAAATATGCAAATGGTAAAGCAGGTCAGCCGACTGACCGATCGGATTGGTTACTAGCTGTCAAAGAGATGTGGCGGGTGACGTCTGTTGGCGGCGTGCTCCGAATCACCGTGCCATGTGGAAAAGCAGCTGATCACGGTTGGTTTCAAGTATTTCCGCCCCAATTAGGGTTAATGATCAGAGATGCACTACGGGGGGCAGAAGTTCGGTGCCAGTACTTTATTCATCAGGCATCTGGTTGGATCGAGACTGATGCAAGATCGGTAGAGCAGTGCCTTTGTTGGGACCCGGCATCCACTGAGAGGTACGTCACTCCTAGGGCGGCGTTCTCTGAGGGGATTATATGCATCGAAGTTGTTCATTCGTCAGAGCGGGTTGATTCTTGAGAGCATTGGTCACATGGGAAGATGCTGTGAATTTACTGCGTAGTGATCCGCAGCAAGCCAGTTTAGTTCGTGCCTGCTACTACGATGACCCACTTTTGGAGGCGGCTTGTAGATTCCATAGTTCAACAGAGTGGGCAGAGGTCCGACGTATTCTCTCAGGAACAGTTGGGCGGCGAGTTCTTGATGTAGGAGCTGGGCGTGGCATATCTTCGTTCGCATTCGCACGTGATGGTTGGAAAGTTTTTGCAGTTGATCCTGACCCAAGCCTTCTCGTAGGTTGTGGAGCGATCAGGTCGCTTGCGAGCGAGGCAGGGGTTGAAATCGAGGTATATCAGAGTCCTGGGGAGGTGATCCCACTCCCAGATTCTTCGGTCGATGTCGTTTACATGCGGCAGGCATTACATCACGCAACCAACTTACGGGCATTGGTTCAAGAGTGTTTTCGAGTCCTTGTTCCGGGCGGTCTTATACTTTCTTCCCGCGAACACGTGATTTCACGCGCGAGCGATTTGGAGCAGTTTCTTCGCTCGCATCCTTTGCATTCCCTCTATGGTGGTGAGCATGCGTACACACTGGTTGAGTACCGCGCCGCTTT
>CAILON010000290.1 GCA_903835865.1 uncultured beta proteobacterium | reverse complement strand
CGCACTCTGCGCGACCTTCGTATTTCAGTCACGGATCGTTGCAACTTTCGCTGCACCTATTGCATGCCAAAAGAAGCCGTTAGCCTTACTTTCCTTTAATAAGTGAATACTCACTTCTAATGAATCTATTTCCTCATTTTTGCGGTTTTTACATATACTGTATAAACATACAGTATATTAATCACTATGACGCAGCAAATGAACTCCACAAAAGTAACCCTAAGCCAGGCCCCAAAAGCCTTAATGGCCCATTTTGCCGCCTATGAGACAAGACTCTTAAGCCACCGGATTTCAGCTGGTTTCCCAAGTCCAGCGGCCGATTACGCTGAAGAGGGCCTCGATCTCAATCATTACTTGGTTCAGAACAAGCCAGCCACCTTCATGTTCACTGTCAAAGGTGATTCGATGATGGGTGCGGGTATTTGCGATGGCGACAAGGTAGTGGTTGATAAAGCGCTTAAGCCAAAACATAAAGACATCGTGGTGGCTGTCGTCGATAGCGAATACACCATCAAGCGCCTTTATCAGTTGCGCGGCCGCGTTGAACTTCAACCAGAAAATCCAGGTTATCAACCCATCACCTTTAATGAAGGCAGTGAGTTGCAAATTTGGGGTGTCGTAGTGGGAGTAGTGCGTAAGTACAGCCATTACAGCGGCAGAGGTAATAAGTGAGATGAATACCTTAACTAACTCAGTCAATCCCCTATTTGCACTGGTCGATGTAAACAACTTCTATGTTTCCTGCGAGCGCGTTTTTGCACCCAAGTTAGAGCAGGTACCCATGGTCGTGCTCTCGAATAACGATGGTTGTGCTGTAGCACGCAGCGCTGAAGTCAAAGCATTGGGCGTGAAGATGGGGACGCCTTGGTTTCAGATGCAAGATCTCGCTAGGAAGCATGGTATCCAAGCCTATTCATCAAACTACACGCTCTATGGCGATATGAGTAATCGCGTAGTGCAAGTACTCAGAAAATTTACACCGAATTTAGAGGTGTACAGCATTGATGAAAGTTTTCTGCAAATTGAAGCTGTCTTAAAGCAGCATCCCGATACGATTGCATTGGGGAGAACGATTAAGCAGGAAGTAAAAGACACCACTGGTTTACCAGTCTGCGTTGGTATTGGTGCTAGTAAAACCTTGGCGAAGTTTGCTAATCACTTGGCTAAAAAGCACCAGCAATTTGCTGGTGTCTGTGATGTTGAGGCCATGCCTAAACCCGAGCTCTATCAATGGATGAGTGAGACTGCGGCTGCTGAAGTCTGGGGTATCGGGCGCCAGCTGGCCAAGAAACTCAAGGCTTTAGAGATCCATACTGTTTTTGATCTCTTGCAAACTTCACCGCAAGCGATGCGTCAGCAATTTGGCGTAGTCATGGAAAGACTTTGTTATGAATTGCGTGGCACATCTTGCTTGAAGTTAGAGGAAGTTTCGCCAGCCAAGCAGCAAATTATTGCCTCACGCAGCTTTGGTAAGTTAGTCACCAAGCAAGAAGAGCTTGCGCAGTCCGTTGCTACCCATGCAGCACGCGCTGCAGAAAAGTTGCGTGGTCAACATTCTGTAACGGGCGCGCTGACTGTATTTATTCAGACCAATCCGTTTAAGCAAAATGAGCCACAGCATCATCAAAGTATCACCATTGCTCTAGCAGACCCGAGTGATAACACGGTGACGCTAACAAATGCAGCACTGAAGGGCCTTAAACAAATTTATCAAAGCGGCTTTCGATACAAGAAGGCGGGCGTCATTCTCAATCTCATTGCAGATAAACCGACGGTTCAGCAATCTTTATTTGAAGATATGGAAAGTAAAGGTAAGTCGGCCGATCTGATGCAAGCAATGGATGCGATTAATTCACGGTTTGGTAACGCAGTCATTCGCTTGGCGGCATCTGGCACCAAACAAGAATGGCAAATGAGATCAGGTAATAAATCCCCCAACTACACCACACAGTGGGATGAGTTGCCGGTAGCGCACTAAAGAGCGCCCAAAAGAAATGAAAAAGGACTTTAATCCCAGCAGATTTATTACTAGCTCATTTCATGAGCTTTTGATCTCATATTCTTAAAACATAGCAGTACCTTCACGACAAAATAGAGGAGAAACACATGGACTTACTAAACAACTTCAACGGCATTTCACTTGCGGTCATCATGGTGCTGTCTTATTGCGCGGTACTCAAAAACACCCAGCGCGATCAGAGTCTTAAAGGGGCAATCAAGTCACTTTTAAGCTTCTAAGTAGGGCAGTCAATTTGGTGTAGTTATTGCCTAAGAATTAGGCAATAACATCAGACCCCCTGTTTAAAGGGGTCAAATTTGCAGGTTATTGAAATAATTGAAAATATTCATGCAAATGTCATAAATATTCTATAAAATGGTGCAATGCAGTAATTGCAGTGCAACATAAATAACCATCTGTACACACCATATTGGAGAATGACCATGTTTCAAAACACACTAAACACAACTTTGTTGACCGCTACTCAAGCTAAATCTATTGAGTCCGCACAAGCTATCGCTCAATTGGCAGTACAGAGCGCTGAGCAAATTGCTGAGATCAACCATGACGCAGTTAAAGAAGTAGTTTCTGCTGCTCAAGCTAAGACTGCAAAATTGACTCAGTTAAAAGATCCAAAAGCTGCATTAGAACTGTTTGATGCTGAATCAGCTAAAGAAGTTGCTGCTCAAGTTGCTGACTATCAAAACAAAGTAAATAAAGTTTTGCGTAAAAACAGCAAAGAAGTTACTAGCTTGATCGAATCAGCAATTGATGATTCACAAGCTGATTTGAAAAAATTAGTTAAAGATGCTACTGCACAAGCTCCTGCTGGTTCAGAGGCTTTTGTATCTGCATTTAACACAGCATTTGATGCTACTTTGAAGAGCTTTGAACAAATTCGCGCTACTTCAAATGACGCTTATGCAAACTTTGAGAAGAGTGTTGAGACTGCATTGAACTCTTTCCAGGGTCAAGCAGCACCAGCTACTAAGTCACGTAAGCAAATCGCTGCTTAATGATTTAGTAATACGCCTTACTGAAAAAGCCCCATTGATTGGGGCTTTTTTATTGGCCAAAGTATTATCGCTATAGCCAGCCAGCGTTCCGCACTTCAGTCTCAATCAGGGCAAGTGTGTTTGCTGCAGTTTGAGCACTTGGCCCCACGCCATTCTTACCTACAATGAAGCCACCACCCTTAGGGATATAGGTGTGCACATAGAATTCATTTTTAGCGCCACCTAAAACAATCTGGAGGATGGGTTCTTTGCTAGCGTAGAAGATATTCATAACCCAAAATTTGATTTTGAAAATGTCATTCCTGAGGTACTTGCATTCTTTAAATCCATCGGG
>CAILON010000289.1 GCA_903835865.1 uncultured beta proteobacterium | reverse complement strand
TTGGCGCTTATCAATCGATGTTTGTTCACCTCATTGCCGGTCCAATTATTCGTTATGACTGGGTTAAAAAGGAGCTTTTATCCCGCCCTTTCGATTGGCCTCATTTTTGTCTTGGCTCTCGCCGTTTTATGATTGGCATGAGCATGAAGGTACTTATTGCCGATACCTTAGCGCCGATAGTTGATCTCGCCTTTTCATTACAACATCCCAACTTTTCAGATGCTTGGATTGGTTGCCTTGCGTATAGCTTGCAACTATTTTTTGATTTCGCGGGGTATAGCGTCATGGCAATAGGCCTTGGGATGATGTTGGGTTTTCGTTTTCCGGAAAACTTTAACCACCCTTACCTGGCAAATAGCATTCAAGATTTTTGGCGCCGGTGGCATATTTCCTTATCGACTTGGTTGCGGGATTACTTATACATTCCATTGGGTGGCAACCGAGACGGTGAAGTCCGAACCTATATCAATCTTCTCTTAACCATGTCCATTGCAGGACTTTGGCATGGAGGTGATAGTTGGAATTTTCTGATGTGGGGAATAGCGCATGGTGTCGCTCTTTGCATTGCTCGCATTTGGGCTCAAACTGGTCTACCACAGCCTTCCATTACCGCCTCCAGGGTAATGACACTGCTCTTTGTCTTTTTAGCATGGACTATATTTCGAGCTCATACGTTTGATGATGCCTTGCGCATGTATGCCAGCCAATTGGGAATGAACGGATTTGATCACTTAAATCTTAGTGATGCCATGCTCAGTTTAATCAGGCCCGTACATTGGCTTGCTGCATTTCTGGGGATTGCTTGTATTCTCGCGCCACTACTCGTCCCTTATGTAAATCGTCACATCAACCCACTAGTAGTTGTTTCTGGGGCTACTTGGCCAGTAATGGGATTCCTGCTCTCTTTTGCTCTCATTGCGAGTCGTGGAGCCGTTCCTTTTCTCTATTTTCAGTTCTAATGAAAAAAATATCTCACCATCCCGAATCAGAGCCAAGACCAATTACCTGCCTTGAAAGAATGACAAGTCCACTTGCTGGCATTTGCTTTGCGCTATTTCTGGTTAGCGGCATTGCTACCACTGGCTATGCCCTGCTGAGTAAAAACCTCAATTTAATCCCCAAAGAAACATCATGGTCTACATTTCTCAATGGAGACATCTCTTCTGGGATTGCAAAGTCTTTAGCTAATGCCCCTTTTCCGGATAATGCAGCGAAGTTTGAGCGTGGCTTAAGTTGGCTTGTTACGCGTGATTTAGGGCCTAGAGTTCGAGAAGGAAAAAATGACTGGCTGTTTCTCAATGATGAATTAGTAGTACACCCAAATCGAGTGCCTAATGCCGAATCACGGGCTAAAGAGATTATTGAAATTGAACATCGGCTAGCTAGTCGGGGAATTGAATTATTAATTGTTCTAGTGCCCGATAAATCTCGTATTGAGCCTGAGTTTTTGGGGTCCCAACATCGTGCAACAACATTTACGAATCGAGTCAATGACTGGGAGAGGACCCTCACTCACAATAATATTGATGTTC
>CAILON010000288.1 GCA_903835865.1 uncultured beta proteobacterium | reverse complement strand
TGGAGGCGCGCTGGTTCATCTCCTTAGGTCTGTGCCTGGGTTTATTTGCCATCTTATTGACCTATTCCAAGGCGGATCCAGCCTGGTCTCATGCTAGTTTTGAGGCCCCCAAGAACCTAGGTGGTCGTTTTGGGGCTTATTTAGCGGATTTATTACTCTCTATCTTTGGTATTTCTGCATTTTGGTGGGTAGCCTTATTTGGGCGCCGAGTGCTCAATGGCTGGCGCGAGCTCTGGAGCATTCCACTGCCACCAGATCCAGAAGCTAAGCCTGATTCATTACTGGTTCGTTGGCTGGGCTTTGGGCTGACTTTAATCTGCAGCATGGGCCTTGAGTCTATTCGTCTCCATTCGCTTGGCTGGGAGCTTCCAAGGCCGCCTGGTGGCATTTTGGGTGAATTGATCGGTGATCCCTTACAGATGTCCTTAGGATTTACTGGCGCAACCATTGTTTTGCTGTTTGGTCTGTGTGCTGGCCTTTCTTTGTTCCTGCATTTTTCTTGGTTAGATGTTGCAGAAAAAGTAGGCCGCTTTTTGGAAGTGTCTTATCACCGCATTCTTGAACGTCGCGATAGCGAAGCTGATCGCAAGTTGGGCGAAGTTGCTGCTGAAGAGCGTGAAGAGTTTGTAGAAGAGTTTAGGGGTCGCGTAGAAGTTGCTGCTCCAGTGCAGATTGTGCGTGCGCCAATAGAAATTTTGAAGAGTGCGCGCGTTGAACGTGAAAAACAACAACCTTTGTTTGTGGATATTCCTGATTCTGAATTGCCACCATTGGCATTATTGGATCCTGTTCCCGAAGCAAAAGAAACCATCTCTGCCGAAGTATTGGAATTTACTTCACGTTTAATCGAGCGCAAGTTGGCTGAGTTCGGCGTGCAAGTTTCAGTGATCGCTGCTTATCCTGGTCCCGTGGTCACTCGGTATGAAATTGATCCCGCTATTGGTGTCAAGGGTAGTCAGATTGTCAATCTCTCTCGTGACCTAGCGCGTGCACTTGGCGTAGTTAGTATGCGCGTAGTAGAAACCATTCCTGGTAAGACCTGTATGGCTTTGGAGTTGCCAAACCCAACACGCCAATCGGTCTATCTGTCGGAGATTTTGACTTCACAGGTATACAACGATAACCATTCATTATTAACACTGGCTTTAGGTAAAGATATCTCTGGTAGTCCGATGGTCGCTGACTTAGCAAAGATGCCGCATTGCTTAGTAGCGGGCACCACGGGTGCTGGTAAGTCGGTCGGTATTAATGCCATGATTCTCTCGCTACTCTTTAAGGCTAAACCTGATGAGGTAAGACTCATCATGATTGATCCCAAGATGTTGGAGATGGCTATGTATGACAAGATTCCGCATTTGTTATGCCCAGTTGTGACTGACATGAAGCAAGCTTACAACGCGCTTAATTGGGCCGTAAATGAAATGGAGCGCCGCTACAAACTGATGAGTAAGTTTGGTGTGCGGAACTTGGCTGGCTTTAATAAGAAGATTCTTGAGGCCGAAGAAAAAGGTGAAAAGCTCACCAATCCATTTAG
>CAILON010000287.1 GCA_903835865.1 uncultured beta proteobacterium | reverse complement strand
TCACCCTCGGGAACGGCTCCGTAAGTACAAATAATTAAGTGATCTCCGACATGGGCTTTTCTAGCAGCGGCGCCATTTAAAGAAATGACTCCAGAACCACGGGGCGCTTTAATGATGTAAGTAGAAAAACGATTGCCGTTATTGATGTTGTATAGCTCAATCTTTTCAAACTCACACATATTGGCAGCATCTAAAAGATCTTCATCAATACCGCAAGAACCTTCATAGTGAAGGTCTGCTTCAGTAACGGTGGCACGATGAATCTTGGCCAGCAACATAATACGATTCATAAATCTCTCCTGTAACTCACAGTGTAATGTCTGGTTCTTGTCTGACGCAATCTACATAGTATTCAGTACGCCCGTCTATGACCGCCTTCACAAGTCCATGAATATCGGTCTCAAAACCAGGGAACTTTTCATTAAAGTCCCGTGCAAAGTAGAGGTAATCCACAATCCGCTTATTAAAGCGCTCGCCCGGAATCAATAATGGAATACCTGGTGGATATGGCGTTACTAACATCGCCGTGACACGACCATCCAATTTATCTAGCGGAACACGATCCACTTCTTTGTGCGCCATCTTAGCCCACGCCTCAGATGGCATCATGGCTGGCTCCATATCAGAGGTGTACATCTCTGTCGTCATGCGAGCCACATTACGGCTCTTATAGAATTCATGAATTTGCTGGCAGATATCTTTGAGGCCTACGCGCTCATAACGTGGGTGCTTCGCCACGAACTCTGGCAAGACTTTCCATAGAGGAGCATTCTTATCGAAGTGATCTTTAAATTGCTGCAACTCGGTAACCAAAGTATTCCAACGACCCTTGGTAATACCGATCGTGAACATAATGAAGAAGGAATACAAACCGCATTTTTCTACGATCACGCCGTGCTCAGCTAAATATTTAGTCACTATGCTCGCTGGAATACCCATTGAGCCAAAGTTACCCTCAATATCCAAACCTGGAGTGACAACCGTAGCCTTGATTGGGTCAAGCATGTTGAAATCTTGCGCCAGCTTGCCAAAGTCATGCCAGGAAGCAGAAGGCTCCAAGATCCAATCCGAGCGCTCACCAATACCCTCTTCAGCCAAGTGATCTGGGCCCCAAACCTTAAACCACCAATCGGCACCAAACTTTTCATCTACTTCGCGCATCGCGCGGCGAAAGTCCATTGCTTCTGCAATCGATTCCTCTACCAGCGTTGTGCCGCCAGGAGACTCCATCATGGCTGCAGAGACATCGCAAGAAGCAATAATCGCGTATTGCGGACTAGTTGAGGTATGCATCAAATAAGCCTCATTGAAGCAATCGCGATCAAGCTTATGCTCATCGGCATCTTGAACCAAGACTTGAGATGCTTGAGAAAGGCCGGCAAGTAACTTGTGGGTTGACTGAGTCGCAAACATCAAACTTTTTTTAGTGCGCTTACGATCAGCACCAATGGCGTGCATGTCCTTATAGAAAGGATGGAATGCAGCATGTGGCAACCAAGCTTCATCAAAGTGCAATGAATCGACTTTACCGTCGAGCATTTCTTTAATCATCTCAACGTTGTAGATAATGCCGTCATAAGTACTTTGAGTCAGCGTCATCACACGAGGAATGACATCTTTATTCTTAATGAAGGGATTAGCATCAATTTTCTTCTTGATGTTTTTCCACTCAAACTCTTCTTTTGGAATGGGGCCAATTATCCCCAAGTGATTGCGCGTTGGCATCAGAAAAATTGGAATTGCGCCCATCATCGTGATGGAATGAATGACAGACTTATGGCAATTACGGTCTACTAACACGACATCGCCTGGGGCAACGGTAGAGTGCCAAACAATTTTGTTTGATGTTGAAGTGCCGTTAGTAACAAAGAAAAGGTGGTCTGCATTAAAGATACGGGCTGCATTACGCTCACTCTGGAGCACAGGGCCAGTGTGGTCCAAAAGCTGTCCTAATTCTTCAACGGCATTACAAACGTCTGCGCGGAGCATGTTCTCACCAAAGAACTGATGAAACATACGGCCTACTGGACTTTTTAAGAAAGCTACGCCGCCAGAGTGTCCTGGGCAATGCCATGAATAAGAGCCTTCTGAAGCGTAATTGGTAAGCGCGCGGAAAAAAGGTGGCGCTAATGAATCCAAATAAACCCTCGCTTCACGAATAATATGACGTGCCACGAATTCTGGGGTGTCTTCGTTCATATGAATGAAGCCATGCAACTCACGCAAGATATCGTTTGGCATGTGACGTGAAGTACGGGTCTCGCCATACAAAAAGATTGGGATATCTTCATTGCGCTTACGAACCTCGGTAATAAAGGCACGCAAATTATTTAACGCAGGCAGATCCTGGTCTTCTGAATCCGTAATAAATTCTTCATCGTCAATCGATACGATAAAGCTAGAAGCGCGGGATGCTTGTTGAGCAAAGGAGGTCAGGTCACCATAACTGGTAAGGCCTATAACCTCCATACCCTCGTTCTCAATAGCTTCTGCTAGGTCGCGAATACCAGAACCCGAAATATTTTCGGAACGGAAGTCCTCATCAATAATGATGATTGGGAAACGAAATTTCATGAATACTCCCCTGCTAACTTGTCCGATGTATTCGGAACCCACTTCTCAAAATTGGACAAATCAATGACTCGCCCACCATCTGGCAAAACCGTGACTATATCGACAAATGTCGCATTTTGCTGGACATCTCGCGGCAAGTAAACGTGCCTTGCATAAACCTGGTTAGCCAAGCTCTCGTGATAGCCAGTAAAAGTAATTAATAGATGCCAATGTTGATCCAACGCACTATTACCCAAAAATTCATTTAAAGGACTATCTGTATCTATACTATGCATGGCAGTCCAAGTCAAAGAAAAGACTGGGCTCTCAGAGCGATGCAAAGGTAACTCTACTGAGCGGCGATAACGCTCACCTTCGTCAGTCATACTTTCTGCGATCATCCAAAGGCGCAGCTGTGCCTCAACAATATGTGAACTGCGGTCATTGGCAACCCGAAACTTTAGCGTCTTAATGCCATTGTGACTACCAACCACAGCAACTTTCGAGAAACGCACACCAGCAGTTGGTCTTGTAAAGCGCGCAAATGCCAAACCAGTAGTTAGGGCGGAGTACACAATGCCAAAGAAGGCCTCAAAGGTCACAATCGAGTTGGGCCAATGCCCCACTGGCGTCATGCGACCATAGCCAATCGTGGCCATTGTTTGAACGCTAAAGAAAAAGACATCTAGCAAGGAGCCTGGCTCAGCATGGGTAATCGCACCATCACCACAAGCCAAATAAGCCAAAGCAAATAAAAGATTGGTTCCCAAATAAACAAAGATCACCAGCAAGAGAAAGCTGGTCCAACTCGTGCCTAATAGCCAATGATAAAAATTATTTTCTGGACGCGCGACTGCAGAGCGCGTTAGGGTTGCGCGATATTCTTCCAGATTAATCCGCGCAGGATTTCGACTGAAATGAAATTTACGCACTGCCGTAAATGACTTAGGTCTTAGGCAGGGTTACGCCCCGCTGACCTTGATACTTGCCGCCGCGATCTTTGTAAGATGTGCCGCAAATTTCATCACTCTCAAAGAAGAGTACTTGCGCACATCCTTCACCAGCATAAATTTTTGCGGGCAATGGGGTTGTATTGGAAAACTCTAAAGTGACATAACCCTCCCATTCAGGCTCAAATGGAGTGACGTTCACAATGATTCCACAGCGTGCATAAGTGCTCTTACCAACGCAGACTGTTAATACGCTACGGGGAATCTTGAAGTACTCCACAGTCCTAGCTAAAGCAAAAGAATTTGGCGGAATAATACAAACATCGCCCCTGAAATCCACAAAGGATTGTTCATCGAAATTCTTAGGGTCAACAATCGTGCTGTTGATGTTTGTGAAGATCTTGAATTCGTCTGCACAACGAATGTCATAGCCATAGCTTGAAGTGCCATAACTTACGATTTTGTTGCCTGCAGCGTCTTGGCGGACTTGCCCAGGTTCAAATGGGCTGATCATGCCTTGCTCACCCATGCGGCGGATCCAGTGGTCAGATTTAATAGTCATGGCCGAATTGTAAAACCTTCGCTAAGACATGCCCACTATTTATCCTGGGATTTGGGTAAATACCACCCGCTCAGAGCCGTTGTAAATCTCGAAGTGTTTACCAGAGCAGCGGGATAGGATCGTCAAATTGGTTTTGCGAGCCAACTCTAAGCCCATGAGGGTGACTCCAGACCGAGTCAGCAAGAAAGGAATGCCCATCTGAGCACCCTTAATGACCATTTCTGAGGTCAAGCGCCCCGTCGTAAAGAAGATCAAATCCTTCCCGGATTTATTGGCTAACCACATCAAGCCAGAAATCGAGTCAACCGCATTATGGCGGCCAACATCCTCAATAAAGTGGAGCATGCGAACCCCATGCTCACCTTCACGCTCGAAGACGGCGCAGGCATGAACTGAGCCTGACTTCTTATAAATCGTGTCATGCAGACGAATCGCATCCACCAAGGCAACGATTGCCTCTTGAGATAGCAAAGGTCCATTCGGCAGCTGAGTCTCCGACATCTCCTCCATCAGACCGCCGAACATGGTTCCCTGACCACAACCCGTAGTAACCACGCGTTTGCTGGTCAAAGCGTCAATATCTACCGTGCTCCGATGAGTCTTTACTGCAGCAGAATCCGTCTCCCAATCTACCTGAATGCTCTCAATATCTTCGGCCGATTCAACTAAGCGCTGGTTGCGCAAATAACCCAGCACTAGGGCTTCAGGGGCGCTTCCTAGTGTCATCAAGGTGACTACCTCACGCTTATCCAAATAAATGGTTAAGGGGCGCTCTCCAGGGATATGGGCTAGCTTGCTGCGTCCCGCTTCATCCAATATCTCTACCTCGTGCACTAGGGGCACGGAGGCACTCGACATCTGAATATTTGGTTTGCCTGCCTCTACTGACATTGGGCGCCTTCTAAATAGGGTTGAACTCAATTTTATCGGTACTAATGGGGGTTTTACTTTAACCGCAGACTAAAATCATTGCTCAAGCCAGCATAATTGTGGATTGAGCCTAATTTAACCTTCTTATTTAAGTCCGCTTTACATGAGCAGCTCCCAACGTCGTCTTCTTGTCACTTCCGCCTTACCGTATGCCAATGGTCAGATCCATATCGGCCATCTGGTGGAATATATTCAGACGGATATTTGGGTTCGCTTCCAACGGATGCGCAATCATGAGGTTCATTACGTAGGCGCCGATGACACACACGGCACCCCCATCATGTTGCGCGCAGAAAAAGAAGGTCTCACGCCAAAAGAACTTATCGCTAATGTTTGGAAAGAACATAAGCGCGACTTTGATAACTTCCTCATCTCATTCGACAACTACTACACCACTGATAGTCCTGAGAATGAAATGCTAGCGCAAAGTATTTACCTAAAGCTACGTGATGCGGGCTTGATTGAAAAGCGTGCCATTGAGCAAGCTTACGATCCTATTAAAGAGATGTTTTTGCCGGATCGGTTTATCAAAGGTGAATGCCCTAAGTGCGGCGCTAAAGATCAATATGGTGATAACTGTGAAAAATGTGGTGCCACCTATTCACCGACGGATTTAAAAAATCCCTTCTCAGTAGTGAGCGGTGCCACACCAATCAAAAAAATTTCTGATCACTATTTCTTCAAATTATCAGATCCTCGTTGTGAAAATTTTTTACGCGAATGGACTCAAGTAAAAACGCCATTACAACCCGAAGCTCGCAACAAAATGAAGGAATGGGTTGGCGAGCCTGGAGATAGTAAATTAGGCGACTGGGATATCTCCCGTGACGCCCCTTACTTTGGCTTCGAAATCCCCGATGCCCCTGGTAAATACTTCTATGTATGGCTAGATGCACCAATTGGTTACTACGCCAGCTTCCTCAATTACTGCCAGGCTAAAGGCCTCAATTTTGATGAGTGGGTTAAACCCGATACGACCACTGAGCAATACCATTTCATCGGCAAAGACATTCTCTATTTTCATACGCTTTTCTGGCCAGCTACCTTACAGTTTGCAGGCTACCGCACTCCGACCAATGTATTTGCTCATGGCTTCCTGACGGTTGATGGCGAGAAGATGAGTAAATCACGCGGCACCTTGATCTCTGCTAATAGCGTGATTGAATGTGGCTTTAATCCTGAGTGGTTCCGCTATTACTTCGCTACGAAGTTAAATGACAGCATGGAAGATTTAGATCTCAATTTGCAAGATTTTGTTGCCCGCGTCAATAGTGATCTGCTCGGAAAATACATCAATATTGCAAGTCGCAGCGCAGGATTTTTAGTCAAACGATTTAGTGGTGTTGTTTCTGATGAAGCCATGAATCACCCATTGCTGAAAGAAATTGCTGCTGCAAGTGAAAAAATTGCTGCCCTCTATGAAGGACGCGAGTACGCAAAAGCATTGCGCTCTGTCATGGAGCTTGCCGACAAGGTCAATGGTTTTGTAGATGAAAATAAACCTTGGGAAATTGCTAAAGATCCGGCTCGTGAAGCTGACTTACAGCGCGTATGCAGCATCACGCTTGAAGCATTCAGAATGCTCAGCCTGTACCTAAAACCCGTTATCCCTCAAGTCGCCGCTGGTGTAGAAGCATTTTTATCCTTAGGACCATTAAATTGGAGCGATATTGCCATCCCGCTTTCCAGCAAGAATCCAATTAATGCCTATAAGCACCTCATGGCTCGGGTAGAAGCCCCACAAATTGAGGCTTTGCTGGCAGCAAACTTGTAAAAAAGGGCCTAAAAAGCACCTATAATGGTGGTCGTAGTCCCCAGGTAACTTTTGGAACTAAATACCATAAGTTACTGAATTTATTAAGTATTTTAGGAAATGTCATGGCAAGATATCAGTCTGAATTCACCCAGTTCTTAATCGAACTGAAAACCGAGAAGCCAAACCTCGAAGCCGACCAACAAGCTGGTCGTGCCCTGCTTTGGGATAAAGAGCCATTAAGTGTTGAAGATCAGCGTCGCGCAAAAGCCGCTAAATTGAAACAACGCGCTTACGTTTACTCGAATGACTGATCCGAATAATCAGCCATTACCCGAATTAATAGATAGCACCCATGGAGTTACCGATGGGATGTCATCGGCTTTCGCTAAGCTTTATGGCGAACCACTCTTTAAGCTTCCTACTGATCTTTATATTCCACCAGATGCGCTAGAGGTTTTTCTAGAGGCATTCGAAGGCCCCTTAGATCTTTTGTTGTACCTCATTCGTAAACAGAATTTCAATGTTCTCGATATTCCAATGGCTCAGGTTACTCAACAATATCTGAGCTATATCGATCAAATTCGCCATACAAATCTTGAGCTTGCTGCTGAGTATTTATTAATGGCAGCAATGTTGATCGAAATTAAATCTCGCATGCTGCTGCCAATGAAGAAAGCAGATAGCGAAGAAGAAGTAGACGATCCACGCGCAGAATTGGTTCGCCGGCTACTCGAATATGAACGTATGAAGCTTGCTGCGCAAGAGCTTGATCAAATTCCGCAGCATGGTCGCGACTTCCAGATCGCTCATGGCCTTGTGGATACTTCGGTCGCTATCACTTGGCCAGAAGTCAATCAAGATGATTTACAGATGGCTTGGCGCGATGTCTTGCACCGTGCCAAACTCAATCAACATCACACGATTACTCGCGAAGAATTATCTGTTCGTGACTTTATGACTCGC
The DNA here is from genome assembly GCA_903835865.1 of uncultured beta proteobacterium. Taxonomy (GTDB): domain Bacteria; phylum Pseudomonadota; class Gammaproteobacteria; order Burkholderiales; family Burkholderiaceae; genus Polynucleobacter. Next base: position 199 of record CAILON010000287.1, on the reverse strand, counting down.
ATATTGCGTCGCCTACAAAGCGCTAAATTTGTGGAGTTTGGCGAGTTATTTGAGGATGCCATTAAATCTGGAAAAGGTATTTCTGTTGTCATCGTCAACTTTATCGCGATGTTAGAACTCTCCCGCGAAGCTTTAATCGAAATTACTCAAGCCGAGCCCTACGCACCTATCTACGTTCGTCTTGCCTACACACCTGTTG
>CAILON010000286.1 GCA_903835865.1 uncultured beta proteobacterium | reverse complement strand
GTATACAAAATATATGAAGGATGGGTAGCATCGACCCACTCAATGGGAACAATGTCATTCAAATGTTTTTGACGCTCAGCCGCATAATCAAGGTCACGACCAGCAACAGTGGTGTACTCCGTTAAACCACGGTTGATGATCAATACTTTTTCTGGCTTATAGCTTGCCAACGTAATTGCTTCATCCAATAGCGGTTTGTAAGGAACAGCCTTTCCGCCTCGAGCTCCAGCTTCAGCACAAACAACCATTTTTGGTTTTGCATCATCAATGCGTGATGCAAGACTATGTGAAGCAAATCCACCAAATACCACTGAATGAATAGCGCCAATGCGTGCGCATGCAAGCATTGCAAAACACGCTTCAGCAATCATCGGCATGTAAATGAGAACACGATCCCCTTTACCAATACCGTTGGCCTTATAAATTGCAGCCATGCGATTGACTTCTTCGTACAGCTCTTTATAGGTATATGTTTTTTCTTGATTAGTTTCTGTTGAAACCGCAACTAAAGCGACTTGATCTGCTCGCTCTTTGACGTGGCGATCTACTGCGTTGTAGCAAAGGTTGGTTAAACCTCCTTCGAACCACTTCGCAAAGGGAGGATTGTCGTAATTGAGAACTTTATCAAAAGGTTTTTCCCAGTGAATTAACTTTGCTTGTTCGCCCCAGAAACCATCTGGGTCTTTAATTGAGCGTTCGTGATGTGCTTTGTAGGACATGTTCAACCTAAAAAAAGTGACTGAAATTACTGTTGTTTACTAGCCCCCTTGCCGCTGGAGTTAGCTGAACTAACATTTTTCGCAGATTTTGCAAGTCCTGTCGATGCGGATTTATGCTGAGATGCTGCATTATTTTGGGAAGAATTACCCTTAGTGGAGCCTTTCTCTACGGTTTTAACCTGTTTAGCAGGTGGGCATTTCGCCGGTTTAGCCCCTTTCACAGACTTTGAGGGCTTGGCACATCTATTGGGTGGAGGTGGTGGGGGTGGCTTTTCCAGAGTGAGGCTGGCATTTTCAGCTAATGCTGTAGACACATCGCCAGGGCGCCGGCTGGTCTTAGGAATAATGACTGTTGAACCCGCTCTGATCCGCATTCCTCTAGGAATGCCGTTAATGTCACGCAGAACATCAGAATCAACTCCTAAGGTTTTGGCTGCCTGATCAATGCTTTCCGTTTTGCTAACCTGAACTGCAGTCCATGAGGCTAATGGCTTAGCGTAATTTTTTAGGTTGTCCTGAAAGATCTCAGCATGGGCAAAAGGTAGCAATATCTGCTGATTGGCATTACTCAAAATTACGGGCTTATTAAATGAGGGGTTCAAGTTGTGGAACTCCTCAGATGGAATCTCGGCCAATTTAATGACTACTGCCACATCAATATCATTACCAACGTCTAGGGCCACAAAATAAGGGTGATTTTCAAGCTCAGGCAAAACAATGCCGTAGGCACTAGGGTCAAGAACAATTTGCCGGTAGGCCATCAACTTTGGCACATAGTTGCGGGTTTCCTTAGGCATCGTCAAACTCTCATAATCCGTAGGTAAGCCAGCGGCAATATTACGTTTTTGAGCCTTGGAGATATTTCCAGCACCCCAGTTGTAAGCAGCCAAAGCAAGCTCCCAACTTCCAAACTGATTCTGCAAGCGTTGTAAATAATCTAAGGCTGCATCAGTAGATTGAATTACATCTCGACGCTCATCTCTAAAAACATTTTGAGTTAAACGAAAATCTTTTCCGGTTGCTGGCATAAATTGCCATAAGCCCACTGCCTTAGCGCTGGATTTGGCATTCGTTACAAAAGCACTTTCTACAAAAGGAAGAAGCGCAATCTCTGTAGGCATATTGCGAGCATTCACCTCTTGGACGATATAAAAGAGATATCTTGATGATCGCGCCATCGAGCGATGTACATAATCTGGGCGGGAACTTAACCACCGCACTTGCTCAATCTCTAGAGGACTGTTCATAGGTTCCATCTGAAAGCCATCCCGAATGCGAAGCCACAGGTTATCGGACGGTGCATATAACTTACTTACGGATTGGTTTTGCAGGTTTACACGCGCTGCTTTAGAAGCCTTTGGATTGGCCTTAGTAGGTACATCGGAAGACCAATCACCAGTGCTCGCGCAACCTGAAAGTAATGCAGCTAAACAGAATGCTGCAAATATCAAGCGCATTAGAAGCGATCTTTCCAGGCACGGATAGCTGCGAGAACATGGGCTGGCGTAGGCAAATTCACTTGACCAGAAATTTCTTTAGCAGCAGCAATGACATCGGCTTGATCACAACGCATAAAAGGATT
>CAILON010000285.1 GCA_903835865.1 uncultured beta proteobacterium | reverse complement strand
TGACTTCGAACAAAAATAATCCTGTAATCAAGACATTCCAGGAGCAAATCCTCAATGCGGCGAACAGCAAGCAAGCCCTTTCAATCCAAGGCGGAGGTACAAAGTCTTGGTACGGCAACGCAAATCAGCATGCAAAGTTAGATTCCCGTTCGTATTCTGGGATTTTGGAATATCAACCAGAAGAGTTAGTCATTACCGCTTGTGCAGGAACCCCCTTAAAGGAAATTGAAGCGGCCCTGCATGAGAAGAATCAAGTGCTTGCATTTGAACCTCCACACTTTGGTGCAGATGCTACTTTTGGTGGTGCCATTGCTGCAGGTCTTGCAGGCCCCGGTCGTATTAGTATTGGTAATTTCCGAGACTTTGTTTTGGGCGCCCGCATTCTGGATGGCAAAGGTCAAGACCTCTCCTTTGGCGGCAAAGTCATAAAGAACGTAGCGGGTTATGACGTTTCTCGTCTGCTACCCGGATCGATGGGCACGCTCTCATTATTGCTAGAAGCTTCTGTGAAAGTGCTACCTAAACCAGCTGCTACTGCTACGCTACGCTGCCAAATTTCTCAAGCGCAGGCACTAAAAGTTTTGAATGAATGGGCTGGACAGCCGCTTCCTCTTTCAGCAAGCTGCTGGATTGGCAGTGCCGCAGGTGGTGATGGAGAATTAACTTTTCGCCTAGCTGGTGCTGCTGCCGCGGTTAAAGCTGCTATTCCCCTGATGAGTTCTTTAGTCCTTGCGACTGAAATTGATCCACAAGCAGCCCAAACGTTTTGGAATGATTTAAGGGAGCAAAAATTAAATGTTTTTGATCATCTTGGTAGCGAGCAAACACTGTATCGATTAGCCCTCCCTGCTGCATGTGGCCCCTTAAACATTCCCAATGCAGATCCTCAAATCGTATTGGAATGGCACGGGCAAGAACGTTGGATAAAGGCTCCTAGTGATGCGGCCACTTTTGAGGCCATCAAAAAGTTAGCAAGCGCTAATGGTGGCCATGCAACTCGCTTTAGACAGGGTAGCAATGTTGACCCTTCTTTTCAGCGCTTTACCTTACTCAGCGAACAAGCGCACTCCAAAGCGCTTGAACTTGTTCAGGCGCGTCTGCGATCTGCTTTTGATCCAGCAGGCGTATTTGCCACTTCCCGTCTTCCTTAAGTAGCCCTATGCAAACTCAACTCGCTCCTCAATTCGCTAATACCTCCGAAGGTATAGAAGCAGCACGCATTCTGGGTAAATGTGTTCATTGCGGCTTTTGTACCGCAACCTGCCCCACCTACCAATTACTGGGTGATGAGCTTGATGGTCCACGCGGACGCATCTATCTCATTAAACAAATTGCAGAAGGTCAAGCACCCACCGAAAAAACACGCCTCCATTTGGATCGCTGCCTCACTTGCCGAAATTGCGAAAGTACTTGTCCAAGCGGCGTTGAATACGGAAAGTTAATTGATATTGGGCGTCAATGGGCAGAAGAAAATACACCTAAGCGCCCTCTCTCACAAAGGCTTACTCGCTGGGCGCTAAAGGAGGGTCTAACTAAACCTGCTTTATTTAATTCTGCGATGGCCTTGGGACGTTTAATGCGTCCTCTGATGCCGCATGGTATTCAACGCAAGATTCCTGAGCTGAAAAATAAGGCGCATGCGCCAAGCACTAATCCGCACGCTAGACCAACAACGCATCATGATCGCAAGATGATCATCCTAGAAGGCTGTGTACAGCCAGGCATGCTTCCCAACATTAATTCAGCAACTGCACGTGTCCTCGACGCTCTCAAGATAGAGCTGATTAACGCCCCGAATGCGACTTGTTGTGGTGCTTTGCGTTACCACCTGAATGATCAAGCTGGCGGTCTAGATAACGCCAAACAAAATATTGATGTCTGGTGGCCTCTGGTAGATCAAGGAATTGAAGCCATTGTCATGACTGCATCGGGTTGTGGCGTAATGGTTAAAGACTATGGTCACCTCCTTGCCGGTGACTCAAAATATGCTGCTAAAGCGCAAAAGATTTCCGATCTCACTAAAGATATTTCAGAAATACTTCCAAGCTTGCAAGCGGAATTAGTTGAACTCATCGGCAATGATCCTAAGCCTGGCGTGGTGTATCACCCACCCTGCACTTTGCAACACGGCCAACAAATTCGAGGAAAAGTAGAAGGTTTACTATCGAGCATTGGCATTGGCGTGCGTTTATGTACCGATAGCCATCTGTGCTGTGGCTCAGCGGGAACCTACTCGGTCACACAACCAGAACTCTCAGAGCAATTGCGTAAAAATAAATTAGCGCATTTAAATACGGCTTGCGAAGAATTTGATGCTGATGTCATCGTTTCTGGAAATATTGGTTGCATTACCCATCTGCAACAAGACGACAAGCCTGTATTGCATTGGATCGAAATTGTTGATCAGCTTCTGAGCAAAAAAACATCACAATGAATTCCATCATTGCGAACCTGATGCAAGTTCGACAGCGCATTGAACTTGCCACCTTAGCTGCAAACCGCGAGCCCGAGGATGTGGAGCTGTTAGCGGTGAGTAAAACATTTCCAGCCAGCGCTATTGAAGAAGCCATGCATGCTGGACAGTCTGCATTTGGCGAAAATTATGTACAAGAAGCGATTGAAAAAATTATTCTGCTTGCCAAGCTACGTCCTTGGTTAGTGTGGCACTTCATTGGTCCACTTCAAAGCAATAAAACCAGAGAAGTAGCCGAACATTTTGATTGGGTTCATAGTATTGACCGCTTCAAGATTGCCGAACGCCTATCAACCCAGCGCGGTGAATTTCCAGATCTAGCGGCTTTACAGCTTTGCGTTCAAGTCAATATCAGCGCTGAAGATAGTAAGAGTGGCGTACCTCTGGCCGAAGCCGAGGCTCTTTGCAATGAAATATCAAAATTGCCTAATATCGTTCTAAGAGGCTTAATGGCGATCCCGGCCCCAAATGCTGACCCTGCATTACAGAGCCAAGCATTTGCTGCGGTACGTGAATGTTTTGTAGGGATTTTGGCCGCCCATTCTGTTGAGCCAGGCTACCAATTTTTTGACACCCTTTCTATGGGCATGTCCGATGATTTAGAGTCGGCCATTGCTGAAGGCAGCACCATGGTTCGCGTAGGGACTGCTATTTTTGGGAAGCGGGATAAAATTAGCACATGAGCACCAAGACTAATGCCAACGCACATATCACCTTCATTGGGGGCGGCAATATGGGGCGCGCCCTCATTAGCGGCCTACTAGCGAATGGCTTTGATGCCAATCAAATTTCAGTGGTGGAAGCCAATACCGCTACTGCACAAAATCTTCAGAATGATTTCAAGGTACACATTATTAGCACCTTAGAAAACATTGCTTTTGATTTTGCAAAAAATAATGTCGTAGTCATGGCTATCAAGCCACAAGATTTCAATATCGCCGCCAAAGTACTGGCACCAAAGCTAAAGCATGCGACAGCACCAAGTCCATTGGTCCTCAGTATTGCTGCAGGTATTCGTCTTGGCGATATGAGCCGCTGGTTAGAACAGAAGCGTTGCGTACGCGCTATGCCCAACACCCCCGCCCTGATTGGCAAAGGGATTACTGGTCTCTTTGCCAATGCGGATATCAATGCAGATGACCGCGTCTTAGCTGAAACAATTTGTAAAGCTGTTGGCCAATCCGTTTGGGTTACAGATGAAAAGTTGATGGATGCCGTCACTGCAGTTTCTGGCAGTGGTCCTGCTTATGTTTTTGCATTCTTAGAAGCAATGCAATCCGCTGG
>CAILON010000284.1 GCA_903835865.1 uncultured beta proteobacterium | reverse complement strand
TAATATTCCTTGGGGTCCGTGTGACCCCTTTTCTTTAGGTAAAATTTGCTCATGAAACTCAACTTTTCGATGGTAATCATTTGTGGGGGAGCAGGCTCCCGTTTGTGGCCCGTGTCCCGTGAAAACCGTCCTAAGGTTTTTATGCCGGTTGCCAGCCAACAGTCACTCCTGAGTGAAACCGCCAATCGCATTAACTCTTCCAATCCTTGGCTTTGTGTTGTGACTTCTGAAAGCCTGGGTTTCCAAGTTCAAGCCGATTTAAAAAATTCTGACCAAGAAGCCCATCTCACCATCATTGAACCCCTGCGTCGCAATACTGCGCCAGCCGTACTCTTTGCTGCGCTAGCTGCTAAAAATGCGGGTCGTGGGGATATTCCGATGTTGGTTTTGCCTGCCGACCATGTCATTCATGACAAAGTGGGTTTTGAAATGGCCGTTGCCAAAGCCGTTGATTTTGCAAGCGCAGGTAATTTAGTGACCTTTGGTATTCCGCCAACCCATGCTGAAACCGGCTATGGATACCTCAAGCTTGGCAGTCCTGCGCGTACCCCTGGAAATTCAGAAGGTCGCATCGTTGAGCAGTTTGTTGAAAAGCCAGCCATGGCTTTAGCCGAACAATACGTTGCTGCCGGAAATTTCCATTGGAACTCAGGTATGTTCTGTTTCACTCCAAACACCTTGCTCAAAGTTGCTAACGACATTGCACCAAGCTTGGCAAAGCAAGTAGAAGCTTGCTGGCAAGCAAGTAAACCCGCGAGTAATACAGATGCATTCACGCTAGATAAAACCACCATGGCAGCGATTGAAGATATTTCTCTCGATTACGCCATTATGGAAAAAGCACCCAATGTTGTTTCCGTTAATGCCAGCTTTGATTGGGATGATGTGGGCTCATGGGATGCCATGGCAAAGCACTTTCCAGAAGATGAGAATGGCAACGCTGCCGAAGGTAAGGCCATTTTTGTTGACTCCAAAAACAACTTTGTTTTTGGACGCGAACGCCTCATTGCTGCTGTTGGTATAGACAATCTCATTATTGTTGATACGCCAGATGCTTTGCTAGTAAGCGCTAAGGGAAACTCTCAGTCGATTAAAAAAGTAGTTGATGCTCTGAATAAAGATAAAGATGAGCGCGCTATCTATCACAGCACAGTACATCGTCCATGGGGCACTTATACCGTGATCGAAGAAGGCCCTGACTATAAGATCAAACGCATTGTGGTTAATCCAGGCGGCAAACTGTCCTTACAGATGCACCATCATCGCAATGAGCATTGGGTCGTGATCACCGGCAAGGCTGAAATTGTCAATGGTGAGAAGGTACTGCATCTCAATGCCAATGAGTCGACGTATATTCCCAAAGAAACTCAGCATCGATTGACGAACTTGGGTGATGCACCCTTAGTCATTATTGAAGCTCAGGTAGGTGACTACCTAGGTGAAGATGATATTGTGCGCTTCGAGGATCAATACGGCAGAGCTTAAGCTGCAGTCTCGAGAATTTTCTTGACTGCTTGGTTGACTCCAATGGGAGCGCCACCCACTTGATTAAGGTTTTTTTGCTGCCAATCAAGCCAGATTTTTTCTAGACTCATTGCTTGGCTCGCCTCATCCCCGCTGATACTCAAATACGAATTACGCTCAAGTAGCATTTGATCTAACTGAGGATTACGATGCGTGATTGCCCACATTGGGCGCTGCGCCCAAAGGTAATCATAAAACTTTGAGGGGATGTATTCAGCGCACTCTTCACCTGTGCCGTGCAGCAAAATTAAGACATCGGCCTGTTGCATTTTTTCTACTACGCGCTCACGTCCTGATAAGCCAGTGATAGGATCTTTCTCAAGGCGCCCGTGAGCTAGAAGTACATCTTGATATCCATACTCCTCGATAGCTTGCACTGTATAGCTATCTAAGGGGGCACCATAAGCATGCACACGAATAGCCGATCTTGCTTGTGGATATTTTTTGAGCAACTCATTCAATGCCTTCAATATCACCGATAGGCTTCGGTCTTTTGCCAATGAACCAAAGTGGCATAGATTTAAATACTCTGAATAAGTGTGTCCTGCTTGAATATTCTTAGCACCCGGAGGCTCTGCTCCTGGCATCACCACAAAGCCATGAGCATTACCCAAGGTATTGAGATTGGTATTGCGAACCTTTGCGTAATGCAAAGCGCCATCGGTAAACCACCAGACAAAATCAGAATATTTGCAAAGTTGACTTTCTAGAAAATGGCGAAAGCGCGCATCGCGATTCTTGGGCTTTAATGCGCCATCGTCGCCAGGGCTTTGACGAATGACTAAAGGATCATGCACTTCGGAAATCAACTTAATGCCGGTAGCTCTTTTCAGCCAAACGCCCGCCAAATGGGCCGACCAGGCACTGCCTACTGAAAAGACAACATCTACTTTGCCTTCTTTAATCAGCTTTCTGCCATGGAAAAATGCTGGCAATGCCCAAGACCATTGGCTGGAGTAACCCAAGCAAAGCTTCTCAATGGCAATCAAGGGTGCCAATAATAAGGAAACGGTTCGAGTGGTGAGTTTGTAAAAAAGCCCACGACCATACTTATTGGCAATCCAATGGCGAAAGTCAAAACGAAAGCCTGAAGGACCCCAGGCTAAAAACTGATAGTGAGGAAAGCGCTCATCTTTAATCCCGGTAATCGCACTAAAGACAATAGGCTCAACACCGGCATCTAATAAGTAGGGAATCTTGTCGGTAATCGTTAAGCTCGCAGCACGCCCATCCATATTGAAAGCATGCGACAGAATTAACCAACGCTTTTGCTGTTGCACCTTAGGAATTTGCACAGCATCCGCTGCCATTTGAGAAATGCTCACCGCAGCTTTCTAGTTGCCAGCAACGATCGACATGACCGCCATGCGTACCGCAATGCCGAAGGTCACTTGATTGAGAATGACCGATTGCGGACCATCAGCAACCACTGAATCAATCTCCACCCCACGATTCATCGGACCTGGGTGCATCACAATGGCATCGGGCTTTGCGAGCGCTAAGCGACTAGACGTCAGACCATATTGCTTAAAGAAGGCATCACCTTCAGGAACCTGGCCCACTTCCATACGTTCTTTTTGGATACGCAAGGTCATCACCACATCCGCCCCCTTCAAGCCCTCCTCCATACTGTGGAAGACTTTGACGCCCAACATATCTAAATCACTAGGCAATAAACTCTCCGGCCCAATGACCCTAATTTCTTCGCAACCCAAGGTCGTTAATGCATGGATATTGGATTTAGCAACTCGGCTATGAACTACGTCACCAATAATCGCCACTTTTAAACCTCGGAAGTCTTGTTTGAAATGGCGCATGGTATACATATCCAACAATCCCTGAGTAGGATGTTGATTGCTGCCATCTCCGGCATTGACCACGTGAACATGTGATGGGACATGACTTGCAATTTCAATAGGTGCCCTAGAAACGTTATGGCGCACCACAAATATATCGGCCTGCATCGCCACCAAGTTATCAATGGTATCGAGCAAACTCTCACCCTTAGCAGTAGAAGAGGTCGAGATATCCAAGTTAATCACATCGGCTGATAAACGTTTAGCAGCAATCTCAAACGTAGTTCTTGTGCGAGTGGAGTTTTCAAAGAACAGATTGAAAACACTCTTGCCGCGAAGTAAGGGCACCTTCCTCACTTCTCTAGAAGGGTCTGTGACGCTCACAAACTGCTGAGCAGTATCCAGAATATGCAGAATCTGCTCTTTAGGTAAGCCTTCTAGGGTCAGAAGGTGCGTTAACTCCCCAGCAGCATTAAATTGATTCACGAATTGGCTAGCTTCTTTATTTACTGCACTCATTCTGCGCGCTCCTCAAGCTGAAAGCTGAACTTGCCAGCGGCATCTTTTTCTAGCACCAGAATTTGGTGCTCGGCTACCTGAACTTTTTCTCCTACAAAATTAGCAGCGATCGGAAGTTCTCGATTACCACGGTCAGCGAGTACCATTAACTCCACTTGTGCAGGACGACCAAAGTCAAATAATTCATTTAATGCAGCACGTACTGTTCTGCCCGTTAAGAGCACATCATCAATCAAAATAATATTGGCGCCATTGACATCAAATGGGAGGTGCGTTGACATAGTGCTAGCGGTGCGTAAAGCTGTCATGCCTTTTTCTGCATAATCATCTCGATGAAAGGCCACATTTATGACGCCGTAATGTGGCATCCCCAGATCTTTAGCTAAGCGTTCCGCAATCCAAGCGCCACCCATAGCTAAGCCAGCCAGCTCAAATGAGCCCGCCTGCCTCTGGCGCATATTTTCTAGTAACTTTTCGTATAACTTCTCAGCGTTCATTCTGGGGTTCCGCCACTCATCATCATCTATCTTTAACTTACATTCTTTAGCATTGCTTTTGCAGCCAGCTCTGAAAAGTACTGCTCCAATATCAGGGCTGCAGAATGCGCATCTAGATTGTCCTGCATATCTGATTCGCCCTCTAAAACCGCAGAGGTATAACGCTCATCCACCCAATCTACGGCTAGATTAAATCTGCCCTGCAATTGGTTACCAAAGCGGGTGGCCTTAGCGGTCATGGCATGCTCAGTACCATCAGGGTGAACGGGCTTACCGACTACTAAGCAATCCGGTTGCCACTCTTTTAAAAGGTTTTCAATTTCCTTAAATAGGCTATCGCTACTAGGAGCGGCAATGGTTTTTAATGCCTGCCCATTCCCAGTTACTGAATTTCCGACTGCCACACCCACTCGGCGCGTACCATAATCAAAGGCCATCACCGTCATCGGCTTAGGCATGCCCTGCCTCACCCGAGAGATCGGATAAATCAAATCCCAAATGACTCATGGTTTTTTGATAGCGCTGGGTATAAGGTGTATTAAATAAAATCTCACTCATTTGCTCGCGGGAAAGCGGCACATTCATCCAGCCATTGAGCGTGATTTCTTCCTCGAGCTGTCCAGCACCCCAGCCCGCATAACCCAAAGTCATTAAAAATTTTCTAGGGCCACTGCCTGAGGCAACAGCTTCAAGCACATCTTTAGAGGTAGTCATCGTTAAACCACCAGGAATAACTAATGATGAGCTATAAGAAATTAAAGGGTTTGGTTCGTGCAACACAAATCCGCGCTCCACTTGAACTGGGCCGCCAAAATAAACCGGCTGATCCAATAAGGGTGCGATTTCCAATTTGAGTTCTATTTTGTCAAACAGGGTTCCGAGATTGACCTCAGTTGGCCTATTTACTACCAAGCCCATGGCACCCCTTTGGGTATGCTCAAAAAGGTAGATAACGGATCCCGCAAAATTGGTGTCCACCATCCCCGGCATGGCAATTAAGAATTGATTGGCTAAGTGATCGGCTGAATATGCGATCAAAGGGTCTACCGTAGACGCTGGGTCTAATACTTTGGAGGCCTTCTTCGCCGTAGTCATATGCTTCTATTTTACAGAATATCTAGAGTTTTCCAGTAATCCAATACGCTAAAAGCCCAATAAGTTCGTGCAAGGCTTTATTCCAGTTTTGGGCTCCACCCACTAAGTCAAAAGAAGTCCACTGCAGGCGATTGGCCGTCTGGTAATCAACCGGCAGGGCCAAAACATCAATATCCTGTTTTTGAAAGATCTTTAAGGATCGATACATATGACTAGCCGAGGTAATGACCAGCCAGGGTTTTAATAGTCCAGCCTCAGTCTTACCCCCAAATTCTTGCATCATCGGCTTCAAATACAGAACATTTTCATAAGTGTTACGAGATTGGTTTTCATAATGCACATGCGCCCCATCCAAGCCC
>CAILON010000283.1 GCA_903835865.1 uncultured beta proteobacterium | reverse complement strand
TGACCACGGAAAAAAGACAAATGAAAAGCAAGAGAGGGCCATTAAATAGCCTGCGATGGACCAATATAATCCAGAGCTATTGATTGCTATGCGAGTCTTTAATTCTACCGACGAGTTGAGAGCAATGACCAAGGTCACTAGAGCTGCCCCTAAATACATTATCTGGTTTGTAAGCTCCATTATGTAACGGTAAACCCCGATGTATTAATACAGTGAAAAACGACAAGCTTGCACTTAGCATCCTTACTCTGATACCTTTTATGGCGCATAAAATCTCACTTGGTTTCCGCCCATTTTTTTGGCCTCATACATTGCCATATCCGCCCGCTTAATAATGTTGCTTGATTTAATTTGATTACCTAAAAATAGAGTGGCTCCAATGCTAGCGCAACTTTCAAATTGAATTGAAGTATCCCCTAGAGTTGCATGGCATACAGTAAATGCATATTTATTTGACAAACTAGATAAAATTTTATTTGCTATGCTACTTACCTGACTGGCTGTTTGTGAATAATTATTTGTAAACTCATTTAAAATCACGACAAATTCGTCGCCACCAAACCGGCTTGAAGTATCTTTTGCCCGCAAACTATTAGAAATGCGTTTTGCAAATTCAGTCAGCAATAAATCACCTACTTCATGCCCATATTGATCATTGATGAATTTCAAGTTATCGATATCAATAAATAGCAAAGCCCCGTAAAGAGCGCTGCGTTTACTTTGAACAAGAGCCTGATTTAAGCGGTCTAAGCATAAATTACGATTAGGCAGATTTGTCAGCTGATCAAAAAATGCTAATTTTTTCGTTTTATCATCTATTTTGATGCGGTCGGATATGTCGCGTATCGTCATGATGAAATTGCAAATATCCCCTTGTTTATTGAATATTGGGGAAATAGACAATTCATTCCAAAATGCCGCTCCGCCTTTTCGGTAGTGCAATATCTCTCCGGAAAAGTGAGATAAGTCCATATAAGCCAAATCGATTTTGGCTATGGTATTTTTATTGGTTTTTGGGCCATTGAATAACTCTCCATAACCTTTACCCTCAAAGTCATTAAGAACATATCCCGTAATTGATGTAAAAGTATCATTCACACTAATAATGATGCAATTTTCATCTAAGATGACCACGCCCTGACCAAGCATATTGATGGCATTATCCAAGGCTCGCCTTCCAAGAAGTGCGCGAACCTTTAAGCCAGAAGTCACAGCGTCCATTAAACTGCTCTTGACCCAATTCCAAACTTATTTGCCAAGCCCATTAAGTAGGATTTAAATTCCATACTGAACTCTGGGTGCTTTAAAGCGAACTCAACAGTTGCCTTTAAGTACCCCAGCTTATCGCCACAATCGTAGCGAATCCCTTTGAACTCATATGCCATTACCTTTTCTACCTGCAATAAGGATTCAATGGCGTCCGTTAACTGGTACTCACCACCAGACCCAGATTTTAATTGACGAATATGCTTAAAAATATCGGGGGATAAGATATACCGCCCCACGACACCCAAATTAGATGGCGCATCTTTTGGCTGGGGTTTTTCTATGATACGATTGATTTTATAAACGCCGTCGCCTTCATCAATCCCAGCAATAACCCCATAAGAGGAGCTTTTCTCTGGTCTGATTTTTTCAACTGCTAAAACTGAGGTCTGATTTTTCTTATGCAGTTGCATCATCTGACACAACACAGGAGGTCTTCCATCCAAGAGATCGTCCGCCAAAATGACTGCAAACGCCTCATCTCGAACAAGCTTTTCTGCGCATAAAACAGCGTGTCCCAAACCAAGGGCCTCAGATTGTCGTATATAGACACAATCTATATGGCTAGGCTTAATATTGCGTACCATCACCAAGAGATCTGTCTTATTTTTAGCCTCAAGTTCTGCCTCAAGCTCATAGGCTTTATCAAAGTGATCCTCAATAGACCTCTTATTACGTCCAGTCACAAAAATCAGCTCAGTAATACCTGAGGCAATCGCCTCTTCTACTGCATATTGAATGAGGGGTTTATCCACGACATTCAGCATTTCTTTTGGGCTTGCCTTAGTGGCAGGCAAAAAACGTGTCCCTAAGCCAGCAACTGGGAATACTGCTTTAGTTATTGGCTGATATTTAGTAATACTCACGCCTTCTTCCCCTCGTAAATAGTTACTATTGTTCAATAAACTATAAAAAATGAGACCCAATAAGCGCAATCCTCATCCTATTAACGCAATTTTTTCTATCCTTAGGCCCAACAATAAAAGCGCTAGATTTTTTGACTATTGGAAATAGGATTTAAGGTGGGTAATTCGATCAGATGTGATGGAGTCAATGTGCTGCAGATCAATAGCAGCGTCTTTTCTAAGAGCTCTATCAATTGGAACAGATAACTGTTTCCCCAATTCAACTCCGGGCTGATCAAAACTGTTGATTCCCCATAAGATTCCCAAGGCAACTGTACGACTTTCATACAAAGCCAATAGCGCCCCAAGATGAAAAGCATCTAATTTTGGAAGAATAATGAGGTTGCTGGGCTTGTTACCAGGGTAGCTTTCATTGGGGATTTCAGAAATCTTACCGCGAGAAAGCGCCTGCGCTTGCGCCAAACAATTCGCCAATAGCGTTCGGTGATGATCGACCGCTTCGGGAATATCGCTCATCGGCTCTCTAACAGCAATGAAATCTACTGGGATGATCTCAGCGCCTTGATGTAGTAGTTGAAAATAGGAATGTTGAGAGTTAGTTCCTACACTGCCAAATACAACGGGAGAAGAGTTCTGTATAGGTGTATCACCACACCCCACGCTCTTCCCATGACTCTCCATTTCAAGCTGCTGTAACCAAAATGGAAATAGGCTGAGTGCATTTGCATAAGGAATGACTGCATAGGCAGTTGACGAATACTTTTTTTGCTGGTGTAGCAATGCTAAGGCCATTAATATCGGTACATTTTTCTCAATTGGGGTAGCTTGAAAATGCCGGTCAATCGCTTCAGCCCCCTTTAAAAAGGACATAAATCTCTCAAACCCATACTGCAATGCAATGCAAAGACCTACCGCTGACCATACGGAAAAGCGTCCACCCACCCAACTCCAAAAGGGGAAAATCTGAGCATCCGTAACACCAAATAATTGTGCAGCTGTAGGGTTAGCAGTAACAGCTAGTAGTGCTTTCTGGACTTGATTATCACTACAACCATTGGATTTGAGCCAATTCACTACTGCCTTGGCATTCATCAAAGTCTCCGTTGTACCGAAGGTCTTTGAAACGATAATGACACGCGTACTAGCCGGCTTTGCTTGCTTAAAAATCTGTGTAAGTTCTTCACCATCTACATTGGCAGCAAAATGCATTCGCATTGCCCTACTATTAATC
>CAILON010000282.1 GCA_903835865.1 uncultured beta proteobacterium | reverse complement strand
TCTCTTACGAGGCCATGAACATAGACGGTATGAAAGGGCACTTTGCCAGTGAAGTGGCAGGTCATCATGACCATACGAGCAACCCAAAAGAAGATGATGTCAAAACCAGTGACCAATACCGAAGACGGCAAGAAGTGCTCCAGTGCTGGCGTTTTCTCTGGCCAACCTAGGGAGCTAAAGGGGACCAAGGCAGAGCTAAACCAGGTATCGAGCACATCAGGATCACGATTGAGCGTGCCGGTATAGCCTGCTTT
Organism: uncultured beta proteobacterium; assembly: GCA_903835865.1. Taxonomy (GTDB): domain Bacteria; phylum Pseudomonadota; class Gammaproteobacteria; order Burkholderiales; family Burkholderiaceae; genus Polynucleobacter. Next base: position 6,007 of record CAILON010000282.1, on the reverse strand, counting down.
GGCTGCTTGTGCTTTAGCATCCTCTTCCGAGCGCGCTACAAAGATTTGCCCATCATCGCTATACCAAGCAGGTATTTGATGACCCCACCAGAGTTGACGCGAGATACACCAGTCTTGGATATTTTCCAACCACTGGGTATAAGTGTTGATCCAGTTTTCTGGAACGAGTTTGATATCACCTTTGGTAACTGCATCTAATGCTGCGCCTGCAATCGATGAACCGGGTTGATATTTATTATCTGGGCTTGGTTTTGACATCGCTACAAACCACTGGTCAGTGAGCATTGGTTCAATAATGGTCTGGGTGCGATCGCCGCGTGGCACCATGAGTTTATGGGGCTGTACTTTTTCCAGTAAGCCGGCAGCTTCGAGATCAGTAACAATTTTTTTGCGAGCCGCAAAGCGTTCTAGACCTTGGTAGACGGTAGGCGCATTCTCATTAATTTTGGCGTCTAAAGTGAGAATGTTAATTAATGGAAGTTGATGGCGTTGGCCTACTGCATAGTCATTAAAGTCATGTGCAGGCGTTACTTTGACAACGCCTGTTCCAAAATTTAAATCCACATAGTCATCGGCAATGATCGGAATTTCACGATTGCATAAAGGCAGGTGTACGGATTTACCAATCAGATGTTTATAGCGTTCATCTTCTGGGTTCACCATGACCGCAACGTCACCCAGCAAGGTTTCTGGGCGTGTAGTAGCGACGATGAGGTGTCCTGAGCCATCGGTCAATGGGTAGCGGATGTACCACATCGAACCATCCTCTTCTTCACTTACCACCTCAAGATCAGAAACGGCAGTACCTAAAACAGGATCCCAGTTCACGAGACGTTTGCCGCGATAAATTAAACCTTGCTCGTGTAGTCGTACAAATACTTCCACTACTGCTTTGGACATTTTGCTATCCATCGTGAAATATTCTTTACTCCAATCAATCGATGCACCGAGGCGACGAATTTGACGGGTGATAGTAGAGCCAGAAGTTTCTTTCCACTCCCATACTTTTTCTAAAAATTTTTCACGACCTAAATCATGGCGAGAAACTTTTTGTGCATCGAGTTGCCGTTCCACCACAATTTGCGTTGCGATACCCGCGTGATCCGTGCCCGGTACCCAGAGAGTATTTTTTCCAGACATGCGGGCATGACGAATCAAGCCATCCATGATGGTTTGATTGAAAGCATGACCCATATGGAGGGTGCCAGTGACATTCGGGGGTGGCAATTGAATGGAGAAATCACCTTTATTGCTATCCATACTGGCATCGGCAATACCTCTACGTTCCCACTCTGGGCCCCAGTAGGCTTCAATCGGGGCAGGTTCGTAGGATTTGGCGAGTTCGTCTACTGAACTGTTCGCCGGAGAATTAGGGGTATTTGAGACATTTGGCATAAGAGGCAAATTATAATTGGGACGATGTACTCAGACTTGCTCGCGAACCTCAATCCAGAACAGCGCGAGGCAGTGACCCTCCCGCCCCTCAATGAACATGGCCAGGCCCAATCCGCCATGATTTTGGCTGGGGCAGGTAGCGGTAAGACGCGCGTACTCACTACCCGTATCGCTTGGCTCATCCAAACCGGACAAGTTTCCCCGATTGGGGTCTTGGCAGTGACCTTTACCAATAAGGCCGCCAAAGAGATGATGCTCCGCCTGAGCGCCATGTTGCCCATTAATACTCGGGGAATGTGGATAGGCACTTTCCATGGACTTTGCAATCGTTTATTGCGTGCCCACCATAAAGAGGCTGGATTACCTTCCACTTTTCAGATCCTAGATACCCAAGATCAGCTATCAGCTATCAAACGACTTTTAAAAGGTTTAAAAGTCGATGATGAGAAATATCCACCTAAGCAACTGCAGTACTTTATAGCGCATGCTAAAGAGCGCGGTCATCGTGCCAAGGATTTATCTGCAGGGGATGATTTTCAGGCGAAGATGGCGCAACTGTATGCCGCCTATGATGAACAGTGCCAGCGAGAGGGTGTAGTCGATTTTGCTGAACTTCTATTGCGTAGTTATGAATTACTCAAACACAACGAGCCCATTCGGACGCATTATCAAGAACGCTTTCGCCATATCTTAATTGATGAGTTCCAAGATACGAATGCATTGCAATATGCTTGGCTCAAATTATTGTCTGGCCATGATGCAAGTCGCATTAATGTCAGTGGCATGGGTAGTAGCGCAGTTTTCGCGGTGGGTGATGACGACCAAAGTATTTATGCTTTCCGCGGAGCAGACGTCGAGAATATGCGTCTCTATGAAAAGCAATACCATCCGATGATGGTAAAGCTCGAGCAGAACTATCGCTCGCATGGCCATATTCTGGATACCGCAAATCACTTGATCGCAAATAACTCAGAGCGCTTAGGTAAGAACCTGCGCACGGATGCTGGACATGGTGAGCCGGTGCGAATCTACGATGCACCTAGCGATCATGCCGAAGCTGCTTGGCTTATCGATGAAATCAAAGCATTAGTTAGTAGCGGTATTAAACGTACTGAGATTGCCTTACTTTATCGCAGTAATGCGCAGTCACGCATCATTGAGCACGCTTTATTCTCTGCTGGTATTCCATATCGCGTATATGGTGGATTGCGATTCTTCGAGCGCGCAGAAATTAAACATGCACTGGCTTATTTGCGCCTTCTTGAAAATCCTAATGATGACACCTCGTTCTCGCGAGTCGTTAATTTTCCAACGCGGGGTATTGGCGCAAGATCGATTGAGGCCTTGCAAGATGCGGCCCGTAGTCAACAGTGCTCTTTGTATTTAGCAGCCTCGTCTTTAGAGGGTAAAGCAGGTGCAGCGCTCGGCGGGTTCGTGCGTTTAGTAGATCACATGCGCGAAGCTACTCGCCACAATACCTTACCCGAAACAGTCGAGTTTGTTATTCAGCACAGTGGTCTGATACAACATTATTTGACGGAGCGCGAGGGTCAAGATCGCGTTGAGAACTTACAAGAATTAATTAATGCTGCCACCGCTTTTATTGCGGAAGAAGGTTATGGTCAGGATGCTGCGGCGGCAATGTTGCCGGGTGAAAATGCCCCAGGGGCAGTGCCGATCTCGCCACTGGCTGCTTTCTTATCTCATGCCTCCTTAGAAGCGGGTGATAACCAGGCACAAGCAGGACAAGATGCCGTACAACTCATGACAGTGCACTCTGCCAAGGGGCTGGAATTTACCTCCGTCTTTATTACGGGACTGGAGGAAGGCTTATTTCCACATGAGAACAGTGTGAATGAGCAAAACGGTTTGGAGGAAGAGCGACGCTTGATGTATGTCGCGATTACGCGTGCCAAAGAGCGTTTGTATCTTTCCCATACTCAATCACGCATGCTGCACGGTCAAGTACGTTACAACATGCCATCCCGTTTCCTTGAAGAGTTGCCTGAAGCATCTTTAAAGTGGTTAACCCCCAAAGCAAAAGATGCTCGTTGGGGCGGTAGTGCTAGATCGGGGTCTACTTGGCAAGATGGCTATACCCGTCAACGTGAGTATGAATCTAACGACTTTTTTGATTCTGGCAGCGAGCGCCCACGACCCACTAAGCGGATTGGATCAGCCTCCACCGAAGTTAGAAGAATGGCTGCACCACCTAGAGGGGATTACCCATTCACCATTGGCCAAAATGTGTTTCATACAAAGTTTGGCGAAGGGCGTGTTACTGGCTTAGAAGGTGTTGATGCAGATGCCAGAGCGCAAGTGAACTTTAAGCGCCACGGTGTGAAGTGGCTGCAACTCAGTATTGCAAAGTTAGCAGCAATCGACTGAGCTTAATTTCACTTAGACTGGCAGCACTTCATCATCGGTAAAACAAGCTTTCCAAGTAGCAAAGAATGAACAATGCATGATTGTCAGACCAGCCATGGAGATCGGTGCGATAACAAACGAGGCTGCCTGACCTAAATTGAGCGCATCGAAAGTCATGCCCACCGTGAGTGGAATGGCAATCAAAATAACGCTCCAAATGGCAAGATACAAAAAGAATGCGCCACGATTTGACCAGCATGCAAGGGCGCTAGAGAAAAGCGCTTGCGCCACTGGCATATCAGCCCAGGCAACCAAGATAGGTGAGAACCACATCAACATTGCAACTGGGATATACAAGAGTGCGCCAAAGAATAAGACCAAATAAATTTGGCGCAGCGCTTCTGGAGTGATGGCTTTATCGCTCGTCATGAGGGGTAATAGCAACTCAAAATCAACTACGAGGCTGAGAATAAAGCTGAGCGCCAAGATGAGTGCGGCATATACCAAGCCCAACTGCAAAATTCGTTTGCGAATGAGTGGAGTAGATTGCAAGGCAACCAGATACACCATGGGTCGAATGCGCTCTTTTTGAATTGCTTGGCGACAGGCCGTTAGGAAGCCGACTGACAGGGTTGGCGTTAGTAAAAGTACAGCAAATACCCCAATCACCGGAACAATGACGGCTAGCTGGGCAGCAAACACATACATAAAGACCAGCATTAAAAAGCCTAATGGACTTTGCTTAAAGAGCCAAATTCCTTGACGTATCCAGGTGTAGCCTTCTTTGGCTGCGACGGTATTGAGTTTCATAGTGAGCGACGACTTAAGAGAATATGTTCAAAGTGTGTAGGGTCATGTGGTGTCAACATTTGGGCATCACGTGGCAAATGGAAATCCCATAATCGTGAAATCCAAAAACGTAGTGCTGCAGCACGCAATATCAACGGCCAACTAGATTGCTCTTCTTTTGTTAGTGGGCGTACAGATTGATAAGCGTTCATCAAAGCATTTAAACGTTCGGGATCTAAATCTTGTTTGTTTTTGGCAAGACACCAATCATTGGCTGTTACCGCTAAATCAAAAAGCCATTTATCTGTGCCGGCAAAATAAAAATCAAAGAAGCCACCCAAATGGTCATTTTCACTATCTGTCGCGCCTTTAGGATCAAATAAAACATTGTCCCTAAATAAATCACAATGACTTGCTCCAGAAGGCAGCAAAGCATATTGGCTAGAACTAAAAAATTGTTCTTGGGTAGATAGTTCAGTGCTGAGCAATTCTTTTTGAGCGGGATCTAAGTGAGGCAAGATAAGCGGAACGGTTTTTTGCCACCATGCAAGGCTGCGTAGGTTTTCTTGGGTCTTAGCAAAATCTTTTCCTGCAAGATGCATCTTTGCGAGCATTTCACCTACTAGGGCGCAATGCTTTGCTTCTGGCTGAAGGCGAGATAAACCTGGGAGTTTGCTAACAATTGCCGCTGGCTTGCCCTTGAGCGAGAACAAAATCTGCCCTTGTTTATTTTCAATGGGCTTAGGAACGGGAATACCTTGGAGCGCCAAGTGGCGCATCAACTCCAAATAGAAGGGCAGTTGCTCTGCAGACAAGCGCTCAAAAATAGTGAGTACGTATTCATGTTTTTTGCCATCAAGATCGGTATCTAAAAAGAAATTCGAGTTCTCGATACCACCATGGATACCGCGGATTTCTATAGCTTGACCGATATTGAAGTCATGGGAAATCCAGTCGGATATGTCGCTTAATTCGATCGGGGTAAATACAGCCATAAATTGCTAAGCTAAGCGATGACTAGAAGGGGATGCTAATGCTGGGGACGCTTAGCAAATCAGTTTCTTTGGGAACGCCAGGCATCACTGAAGTAGGCGGCGCCATTTCATAGCTGGTATAGGGTGTCTTGACGTCTACCTGGGTGGGTGCGTTGATATCCTTGTACTCAGTAATCTCTGTGCCATTGGTAGCTTTGTATTGGTAGCTTGGTTTGCGAGTCTCGGGCGCGTTGATCACACCCGTAGCGCTGACACTCGGTGCTAGGGGTTGGTTATTAATCCGATTGAGCTCAGCGGGACTGAGGGCCTGACTGTTATTCTGAGCTTGGGTCAAGCTAGTACCAAACAGTCCAAAACAGACTAAAAAGCTCATCAGAGCAAGGTTTTGGCTGAAAAAATGGCCAATTAAGTTAGTAAGAGCATGCATCATTTTTTACCTTTTAAAGCCTACACAGGGGTGG
>CAILON010000281.1 GCA_903835865.1 uncultured beta proteobacterium | reverse complement strand
TTGATTGGCACGGCAATTCACAAGTTGCGCTGCATCCGTTAAGCGAATGACCTGCTCCACACTTAAAGCCTTCAGAATTCCTAGGCGATAAACGTCTTTCAGGCGATTCTTAATCGTATCGATAATTTCAGATGACTTCACTACTTCTACCGTGGAGTTCATATTGATGCCGCCCAGCTTAAAGAAGCGGGCAATAGCCAAATTCACAATTCCGTTAGAGCGAAGCGGGGGAAGCGTTGGATTGCACTCATATACCAATAAGAAGGTGTAGGCACCATTATTAATCTTAGACATAAATGCACGGTACCAAGGATAAAAATTGGGATCATTCTTGATGGTGTATTCAGCAGCCTGACTCAAAAGCTCAATCACTCTATCCGCATCGTTACCAGAGTCTAAATCAAGCTCCAAAATGCGACGTGCGCCCATCTCCGTGGTCTGCTTGGATAGATTGATGTAGTCCATGTTGATGAAGCGGCGATTAGGGACGCGAACTGTGTACTGCAAGACGGTTTTAATAGTCACCATACGACGATCCATTTGCACAATCTCGTAATACCCACCACCGTCACCTCTTACTTGAATCTGATCACCAATACTAATCAAGCCATCAGATTGAATCTGAATACAAGCAACAATGTCAGCAACCACCTCTCGCATGACATAAACAATACCGAAACCAATTGCGCCTGAAGCAGCCAGCAATTGACCCGCGGAGTGGTCATACATCACTATGAAGGCAAATAATCCAATAACGCCGTAAGCAAGAATTGTTATTGCTTGCACCAAAATGGCAGGCACTTGATTAGCATGTGTTGTTGCATTAAAGCGCACCACGAAGTGTCGGATACCCATATCAACAGACACCGCAAATAAAACAAACTGCCCAATCGCCAGAATGTCCTCTAGCTTGACATCATGCTTATCGGCTAAATCAGAAATGTTCCATGCCCAAAATGATCCAAAGCGACTATCCAACCAGAAAGCAAAAACGATGTTGGAAATAGCTAAAAGCCAAAAGAGGGGTTTAGGCAAAGAAAAAATATTGTGGGTAATCTTCATGACAGTTGGGAGCGAAGTTGTAAAAGGGAATTATTTAATATTTGTGGGATAGTAGCGCTGACAGCTTGGGGACTCACAAACTGCAGACTTGTAAGGAAGCTAAGATACCCCACCTGATTTCGAAGAGCAATGGATTTCTCAGGATAAGGCTTGTCCCACTCCTCGCAAAGGCGCCCAGTGAGTAGTTTGCCCCTAATAGGAAGTACGCTAGAGGCAAGATCTGCCTCTACCAGCAACATTGCCAAACAATCGACATGCTCTGGGGAATGAATAGCCAAGCGATCCAATAGCGCTTTGTACTGCCCATGATCGGTAGCCAAAATCCAAGGGGTGATGGTTTCCAGAGTATCTTTTATCAATCTGGAATCTATACCTACCCCAAGCAAAAGTCCCTTAAATAAATTGAGACTCTGCTGCTCTATCTCATAGGGTGTTGCATTGATCAATCCCGGATGCCCTAAATCATGAGCGGCTGCCGCAAGAAGCAGTTGCCATTTCTCGGTCAAAGAAGTTTCCCAAGTCTGGCTAATTGGTTCACCTTGTTTAGATTCTTCATGTTTGAGCAAATAGGAGAGCATCAAACAAACATCCATCATGTGCCTCTTAGAATGAAAGGCAGGTTCTTGTCTGAGTGCTGCTAAGCGATCGATTTCTGACCCTACCGTTACGATCATTAACTTATAGGGATTAGGCTCAATATGCCAGCCTTGCCATAAATTGGTATTGACCAATGCCTCAAGAAAATCGCGCATGCTTTGCGCTTCTTTTTCAATCACCGAAAGAAGCTCTTCCAGAATTTGAGAATTTGGGGCAAGGCTATTCACGCCTAAAAATGAATTTAGATAGGCTTGCAGGTCAAACTGAAGACTCTTCATTTGCAGGGTGGCTGAATTGGTGACATGTATGCAGTTTATACAAAACGAGATGACATTCCCGTGGCGGACAAGGACAAGTGCATATACAGGCTAATTTAGATATAGTGAGGTTTGATAACTCCCTATTGAGGCTCCAAATGCGAATCCTAAAAGTTCTTCTGGT
>CAILON010000280.1 GCA_903835865.1 uncultured beta proteobacterium | reverse complement strand
GTAACCACGACGATATTCAAACTTATCTACTGCCTTCATCAAGCCAATATTGCCTTCTTGAATTAAATCCAAGAACTGCAAGCCACGGTTGGTATATTTCTTAGCAATCGAGATGACTAAGCGTAAGTTGGCTACAGTCATCTCACGTTTCGCTTCACGAGCACGCTTCTCGCCTGCGGTCATTTGCTTGTTCACTTCTTTTAATTCTGGAAGTGGAAGCACTACGCGAGTCTGAATATCAATTAACTTCTGCTGAAGTTCTTGAACAGCAGGCACGTTACGCTGCAAGAGCGCACTGTAGGGCTTATTCTCTTTGAGTAATTTGTCAGTCCAAGTGAGGTTCATAGACATCTTAGGGAAGTCTTTTAAAACTTCTCCACGATTGACGCCGACTTTATCTACCAACAAACTCACAATGCCGCGCTCAAGTTTCCATACTTGGTCTACTTGTGAACGCATGGTGTCGCATAACTTCTCAACACTCTTCGCTGTCAAGCGGAAACCAAGCAACTCTGCACGAATCGCATCTTGCGCCTTAATGTAGGCTGGGCAGTTATAGCCATCCTTATCAAATGCACGACGCATCTTGTCGGCTTGCGTACGAACGATTGCAAACTTCTCTAAAGAAATTTGTTTTAACTCTTCGAGTTGCTTAGCGTTAGCTGTTGCTGCTGCGCCACCGCCGCCGCCCTCTTCATCACCCTCTTCTTCACCCACCTCAGCATCTGGATCGATTTCTGGCTCTTCTGGTCCCAACTTGATATCTTCTGCATTGGGATCAACCAAGCCATCAACAAATTGATCAATCTCTATTTCACCGCTAGCAATCTTATCGACGTTGCTTAAGATTTCACCAATCGTGACTGGGCAAGCAGCTAAAGCCATCACCATATCTTTGAGGCCAGCTTCGATCTTTTTAGCAATAACGATCTCGCCTTCGCGAGTCAGCAAATCAACCGTTCCCATCTCGCGCATATACATGCGCACAGGATCAGTAGTACGGCCAAATTCTGAATCCACCGTAGATAATGCTGCTTCAGCCTTTTCTTCAGCTTCCTCTTCAGAAGCTGCAGCCTCAGTGCTGTCAGACAGAATTAAGGTTTCCGCATCGGGAGCTTGTTCGTAAACAGTAATACCAATGTCATTTAATAAGCTGATCAAAGTCTCTAATGCATCTGCATCAGACAACTCGTCAGACATCACATCATTCATTTCACCATGGGTTAAGTAACCCTTGGACATACCCATCTTGATTAAGGTCTTCAAGCGAGCACGGCGTAACTCTTGCTGCTCTTCAGAACCTAACTGTTGAGCTGCAAATTCTTTTAAGAGCGCTTTTTCTTTTGCCTTACGTTCACGGGCTTTTTGACGATCCGTTAATACTGGCTCCGCACCTTCTGCAGGTACATCTGCTTTAGCTTTGCGACCGCGTTTCTTTTCTTCCTCTGCCACTGCCGGAGTCTCAACTTCAGCAACCTTAACCTTTTTGCCTTTGAGCTCTTTTACTTCCTCTACTATTGGGGCAGCAACTTTACCTTTTTTGGGAGCCTCGACTTTGGCTTCTGCTTTAACCGCTTTAGCTGGAACTTTTACAGCAGCTTTAACTGGCTTTGCTGGTGTCTTTGCTTTTGGCGCTGGTTTAGCAGGCGCTTTAGCTGCTGGTTTAGCGACAACCTTCGCTTTTGAAGCTGGTTTAGCAGCAGCTTTAACTGGCTTGGCTGGTGTCTTTGCTTTAGGCGCTGGCTTTACAGGCGCTTTTGCTTTAGCTACTGGTTTAGCTGGAGTCTTTGCTTTGGGCGCTGGTTTTGCAGCGGCCTTAACTGGTTTAGCTGTTGTCTTTGCTTTTGGTGCTGGTTTAGCAGCAGCTTTTACTGGTTTAACTGGTTTTTTGGTCTTGGTATTAGGCATTTATTAGCACTTACTCACATTACTGTTATTGATATCGACTGATTAAGTACAGCCCCGTTGTTCACTTACCCCAAATTTCTTCAAAATAAAGCGCAAGTGACTGAATTAATTCGTTTTTTTCTTGGGAACAGAGGATTATAGTCGATTGCGACTTTTTTACCCCCTGATCTCTAATAAATATGGGGGGATTTCAGGGAATTTCTAGGGGTATTTCAGAAAATTCTTAGGAGAATTTCAGTTTTTCACCTAATTCACGATATCTGACCCGATCCTGATCATTGGCCGTGTTTCCTGCAATTTTTTGGGCAATTTCAGTCATTTCTTGCTTCAGATGGGTCAACTCCAACTTTTTGAAGGCCCCCTCTAAATCAGCAGCAGCGCCCTCGAGCTCTAAATCGGAGTCCATCACCCGCTTTCTGATCATTTCATAAAGCGGTGCAAGTTCGCTGCGGGAGAGTTGCTCCTGAAACATTGCAAAAGATCCGGCCCCGACAACACCAGGTTTGCCATCCTCACCAGCAACTAACTCCACTTGATCACATTGAAATAACAGGTCTTTCATTATGTCAAAGGCCTTACTAGATCTTTGCTCTGCCGCCTTTAACGCTAGCGCACGTTTATTGCTATCTAAGGCTTTACCTAAATGTGGAAACTGAATCAGTACACGCAACATCTGTTCTGCCAAATCTGTAGGTGGTTTGGGTGGTTCAATATTCTGAGTAGCTACACGCTTGGCCGAACCTTTCGATGCCTGCCAAGGTGCGCCTTGTCTGTTGCCCGCATTCGAAAAATTATTTTGGTTGCGCGCTTGAGCTGGCTGATAAGCGGTCTGCTGAACTGGCGCAGGAGCAACCGTCAAACCACAAAATGCTTCAAGCTCTGCTGGTGTTGTGTTGGTGCGAATCGCCAACTCACGCAAGATTTGAGTGCGTAGTGCAATTGGCGGCATCGACAGTAATAAAGGCTTAGCGGCATGGTGGGTATGCGCCCTACCCTCTGGGGTATTGAGCTCATGACCCTCACTAACAGTCTTGAAGAAGAAGCTGGAGATGGACATCGCCTCTTTAATCACTTTTTCAAATGCAGGTGCTCCGTAGGCGCGAACATAGCTATCGGGATCATGCTCGGTTGGTAAAAATAAGAAGCGAATTTCTTTATCGTCGGACATAAGCGGCAAGCATGCCTCTAATGCACGTTGCGCAGCGCGTTGTCCAGCCGAGTCGCCATCAAATGAAAAAACTACTTTATCCGTTTGACGCAAAAGCATGCGTACATGGTTTGCAGTACATGCGGTTCCTAAAGTAGCGACTGCATTTGGAAAGCCAAGTTGCGCAAGGGCGACAACATCCATATACCCTTCGCATACCAAGACATACTCTTGCGCACGTATTGCTTGTCTTGCTTCAAATAAACCGTAGAGCGTATTGCCTTTTGAAAATAATGGCGTCTCAGGAGAATTTAAATACTTAGGCTCACCTTGATCCAAAATACGTCCACCAAAGCCAATCGTTTGGCCCTTTGGATTACGAATCGGAAACATCACACGATCACGGAAACGATCGTAGCGTTTCACAGGCTGACCGCCTTCAGCTTGCTCGCTCTGAATCAGCAAACCTCCCTCAAGCAAGGTTTTTGCCACTTCATCGTTAGCGTAAGTTCCAAACACTGCCTCTAGACCTTGCCAGCCATCGGGGGCGTAGCCCAGTGCATAGCGTTTTGCAATCTCGCCCGTTAATCCGCGCCCTTTTAAATACTCCACTGCCCGAGTGTTACCCTTTAATTGCTGACGATACCAATCGGCTGCTGAGCTCATTACTTCACTTAGCGCCATTGCTTGCTGTTGTCTTGCTACATCATTGGCTGTGCGTTCTTCACGTGGCACATCTAAACCTGCAGAGCGTGCAAGATCATCAATGGCATCGACATAGCCTAAGCCGGAATACTCCATCAGAAAACTGATAGCTGAACCATGCGCGCCACAACCAAAGCAGTGATAAAACTGTTTGGTTGGTGACACAGAAAATGAGGGTGACTTTTCAGAATGAAACGGGCACAAACCTTGAAAGTTCGCGCCAGCTTTTTTGAGCTTTACATGCTGCCCAACCACATCAACGATGTCGACCCGATTTAAAAGATCGGCAATGAAGGATTGGGGAATGAGCGCCATGCAGCTAGTATGAAACGAATTTGCTTACCGAATCAATTGACTTAGTCAATTTACTTAGCAAGAGCAGCTTTAACCAAGCCTGACACCTTGCCCATATCAGCCTTACCAGCCAATTGGGCTTTAAGAGCGCCAATCACCTTGCCCATATCTTGAGGACCAGTTGCACCGGTTGCAGCTACTGCAGCAGCTACAGCTGCCTCTACTTCGGCATCTGATAACTGTGCTGGCAAATAAGATTGCAAGATCGTCACCTCACCAACTTCAATCGCCACCAAATCATCTCGCCCTGCTTTTTCAAACTGTGAGATGGAATCTTTACGCTGCTTAATCATTTTTTCAACAGTAGCGATTACGCCAGCATCGTCAATCACAATGCGTTCATCTACTTCGCGCTGTTTAATAGCTGCCAACAAAAGGCGGATCGCGCCCAAGCGTGCAGTTTCTTTTGCACGCATAGCAGATTTCATATCTTCAGTGATTTGATCTTTTAGAGTCATGACTAAGTTCCTGATGTATTCAATATTGAATGATTACTAGCGATTCAAAAGCAAAAACCCGCTGCGTTTCACCGTCAGCGGGTTTCAAAGCTTCTCGGTGAAGAGAGCCTTTAAATTCTATTAGTAAAGCTTCTTAGGCAACATTTGGCTGCGAATACGCTTGTAATGGCGTTTAGCAGCAGCGGCCTTCTTACGCTTACGTTCAGCTGTTGGCTTCTCGTAAAACTCGCGAGCACGCAAGTCGGTTAAAAGACCATTTTTTTCAATGGTGCGCTTGAAACGGCGCAATGCCACTTCAAATGGTTCGTTTTCGCGGAGGCGGACTGTAGTCATACTTGTTTAACTCGTATATGCTCGAAAAATATTGAAAAATTAACTGAATTGCGATTCTAGCACGACCAAGCGAAAAAATGATTGTTTTAGGAATAGAAACTTCTTGTGACGAGACCGGGGTGGCTTTGTATGTCACCGCCCCCTGGGAAGAGGGTAAACCTGCGTTTTTAGGCATCCTAGGGCAAGCTTTGCATTCTCAGATTGAGATGCACAGGGATTACGGAGGCGTAGTCCCTGAGCTAGCCTCCCGTGATCATATTCGCCGTGTTTTACCCCTCTTAGATCAATCTATGGGCCAGTCTGGCCTCAAAATGACCGATATTGATGCCGTGGCCTTTACCCAAGGGCCTGGTTTAGCTGGCGCACTCCTAGTAGGCAGCGCCTTTGCCAAGGCTTTAGCCCAGAGCCTTGATCTTCCCTCAATTGGAGTGCACCACCTTGAAGGACATCTTCTTTCTCCGCTCCTAGGGGAGTCAGCGCCCCAATTCCCCTTTATTGCTCTTTTGGTATCTGGTGGTCATACCCAGCTCATGAAAGTTTCTGGTATTGGTCAATACGAACTCTTGGGTGAAACTTTAGACGATGCTGCAGGAGAAGCTTTTGATAAAACTGCCAAGCTATTGGGTTTGGATTACCCAGGTGGCGCAGCAATTTCTAAGTTGGCAGAAAAGGGACGAACAGGCATATTTGATTTACCTAAACCCATGCTGCACTCAGGAGATTTGGATTTTTCTTTTTCAGGACTCAAGACCGCTGTATTAAATCAAGCAAAAAAATATGCAGAGAAAAATCATGTGGCGATCGATCAAGTCAATCCAGAGACCGCGCAATTTCATGCTGATCTTGCCAGAAGTTTTGTGGATGCGCTTGTTGCAGTTCTTGTCAGTAAATCTGAAAAAGCACTAAAGCAAACAGGCTGCAAACATCTCGTATTAGCTGGTGGGGTAGGCGCCAATTTGCAACTACGCTCTGCTTTAAATACCATGACTCAGAAAAATGGCTTTGCAGTGCACTATCCACCCTTAGAACTTTGTACTGATAACGGTGTAATGATTGCATTTGCAGGCGCGCTGCGTATGCTTACAAAAAATAATGGCTCCACAACATCGGGAGCCTTTGATATCAAACCCCGTTGGGATTTGGCAAGCAATAACTTAAAGTAGCTGGAAATCGGCTGTAGTCAGGCGTGCGCTTACTTACTGAAGCTAATTCTGGCAAAGGCGCTGTGGTTGTGGATGGACTCAAAGTTTTCAGCCTCAACTACAAAAGAATGAATACGCTGATCGCCCTTTAAACGTACTGACACATCGCGCACTAAGTCTTCTACAAACTTAGGGTTGCAGTAAGAGC
>CAILON010000279.1 GCA_903835865.1 uncultured beta proteobacterium | reverse complement strand
TGAGTCCACCCATTAATTGGTGCATTCAGTTAAGATTTAGAACATAAAAAAGTATTCTTATTTAAACAAGTTTTATATGGAGGAGACAACCATGAAACAAAAAGTAACGAATCAAACAAGAAGAAAAGTATTGATCGGTGGCGCTACAGTAGCGAGCACTCCACTTTGGTTGAACGTCGCAAACGCACAAGCCGATACTATTAAGATTGGCTTTCCAACACCTTTAACTGGCCCCTTCTCTGCTGAAGCGCAAGACCAAGTAAAGGCCGCTGAATTAGCCATTAAAGAATTTAATGACGCCGGCGGTTTTAATGGTCGTAAAGCTGAGCTCTTGGTTCGTGATGACAAACTCAATCCAGGCGAAGCCGCTACCCGCACTTTAGAGTTGATTGAAAAAGATAAAGTGAACTATGTAGTTGGCTCACTTTCAGCCGCCACCCAACTTTCGATTAATGCGGTTTGCAAAGAACGTAAAGTGCTCTTTAACTCCATCAGTCAATCTGACGCCATCAATGAAGCTAAGGACTGGAGTGTTTATACCTTCCACGAAGCCTTAAATCCAACGATGACCGCTGGCGCAGTCGCTCGCTACTCTATTCCGCGATTTGGTAAAAAAATTGTCTTTTTGACGGCTGACT
Source organism: uncultured beta proteobacterium (assembly GCA_903835865.1). Lineage (GTDB taxonomy): Bacteria > Pseudomonadota > Gammaproteobacteria > Burkholderiales > Burkholderiaceae > Polynucleobacter. The sequence goes on along the minus strand of CAILON010000279.1, from coordinate 3,556 downwards.
ATGCCTATGGGCACGAGATGGTTCGTGCCTTTGAGCGTGCTGGAAAAGAAATGGGTGCTACCACTTTGGCAGATATTCGTCATCCATTGGGTGCATCTGATTACTCTGCGTTCTTGCCGCGCATTAAAGCTTTGAACCCAGATATTTTGGTGCTCTGTAATTTCGGTCGCGACCTAGTCAATGCCGCTAAACAATGCACTGACTTTGGTCTGAAGTCGAGCATGAAAATTGTGACGCCAGTCTTGCTCTATACCTCCCGCCTTGCTGGTGGCCCAGAGGCCTTTGAAGGCATTATTGGCGGCACATCCTATTACTGGGGCTTAGAAGATCGCATCCCGACTGCTAAAGTATTTAATGATGCATTCCGGAAAATGTATAACGGCTCCGTTCCGTCTGATTACGGCGCATTAGGTTATGCAGGCGTAAAGAGTGTTTTAGCTTCCATCAAGATTGCAAAATCTACTGAGACTATGAAAGTAGTTACTGCCATGGAAAATCTCAAATATGACTGGTACAAAGGTCCTGAGTACTATCGCAAGTGTGATCACCAAGCAGTTCAGACTGTCATCATTGTGGAATCCAAGTCCAAGAATATGAAAGATAAGTATGACGTCTTCAATATTTTGACTATTGAGCCAACCACTGAAAAGAACATGCGTTCTTGTGCAGAATTGGGCCACAAAGCCTAAGGTAATGACTTCAGGGTATTCATCTGAATACCCTGAGCTACTCCCCCTGATCTCTTTGGGTCAAGGGGAGTTTTTCTGAGTACATTTATGACTGGTCTGACATTCGAACTTTTATGCATGCAACTGCTAACAGGAATTGCCCTGGGCAGTATCTATGCACTTTTAGCATTAGGCTTATGCCTTATTTTTGGCATGCTCAATGTAGTGAACTTTGCCCATGGCGCCTTCTTTATGGTTGGCGCTTTTCTGGGAATCTATTTTTTAGGTGTAACTGGAAGCTTTTGGTTTAGCTTATTACTAACGCCCATCCTGACCGGCTGCTTGGGGCTGTTAACAGAACGTTTCTTAGTAAGGCCCCTGTATGGTCGCGGTATTGATTACCCCCTCTTGCTGACGTTTGGTCTCTCGTATGTGCTGATTGAAGCAATGCGCGTTACTTTTGGAATTGAAGGCCTGCCATCGGTCACTCCTGCAGGACTTGGGGGCACCGTTAATGTGGGTATTGGTTACTTTCCAAAATATCGTTTATTTTTGATTGCCGCGACAGCCGTCATTATTTTTGGAGTGTGGTTCTTTATTCAAAAAACCCGTTACGGCCTCATCATCAAAGCAGGTGCTGCCGATCAAGAGATTGTGAAAGTCCTGGGGGTTGATATTGCCAAGGTTTGGTTGCTGGTATTTGCGCTTGGCTGTGCCATTGCTGGCTTATCTGGCATCTTGGCAGCCCCTACCCGCTCAGTAAATCCTGAAATGGGCATTCCAATTCTGGCTGAATCATTTGTAGTGACCGTTGTCGGCGGAATGGGATCACCAGTTGGCGCTGTAGTTGCGGGATTATTGGTTGGCGTCGTCTACAGCATGACCTCACTCTTTTTCCCCGAACTTGCAGAGCTTTCTATCTTTGTTCTCATGGCAGTAGTGCTATTAATTCGCCCGCAGGGACTTTTTGGTAAAGCGGGGGCGATGGGCTAAGGCTCTGATAAATCTATGAACTCATTTTTTCAACTCGTCGCGCGTCACCGTGTATTGGCCAGCACCCTCTTCTTGGCTATTTTTCCGTTCATCATGCCGTATGAAGCCTTAGCGATCAATATCTTGATCTTTGGCTTGTTTGCCATGGGCTTTAATCTGCTCTTTGGTTATATGGGCTTGCTCTCATTCGGTCATGCAGCCTTTTTAGGAACTGGTAGCTATCTCACAGGCATTAGCATTGTTCATTATGGTTTGCCTTGGGGAGCAGCCATTCTGATTGGTGTGATTGGCGCAGGTATTGCTGGACTCATTGTGGGCTTCTTAGCGATTCGTACTCGGGGCATTTACTTTTCCATGGTGACCTTGGCGCTTGGCCAAATCATTTACTACATATTTTATAAAGCTGAGAGTCTGACTGGTGGCGAAAATGGTTTGCGCGGTGTCAGAGTAGATACCTTTAATATCCTTGGCATTCCGGTGGATTTTTTAAACCCCCTAGTCAAGTACTACGTCATTCTCTTTTTTGTAGTGATTGCTATCTGGTTTATATCTCGCATCCTAAACTCACCACTCGGTGCTGTGATGGAGGCTATACGTGAAAATGAAAAGCGTGCATCGGCTTGTGGCTTTGATGTAGCCCGCACAAAATTACTAGTCTTCGTTTTATCTGCAGCGATCTGCGGATTGGCAGGTTCATTACGCGCACTTCACCTCTCTATCGTGCCTATCGATTCTTTACATTACCTCCAATCGGGACAGGCAGTGATGATGAGTATCTTGGGCGGTATGGGAACTTTCTTTGGACCTTTTATTGGCGCTGCAGTCATGCTCTATCTTGAAGATGTGGTCACGACCTTTACAAGACATTGGATGGCTGTCATCGGCATCATCTTTATGATCTTTGTGTTGTTCTTCCCCAAGGGAATCTGGGGGACTATTCTGAGCAAGCTACAAATTCAGCAGGATCCCAAATAATGGATATGGCTAATAACAACACCCCTATTCTTGAAGCCCGTAATGTCAGTAAAAGTTTTGGTAAGTTCAAGGCATTGCAAAACGTATCTACCAGCTTTATGCCTGGGACTTTAACTGCCATCATTGGGCCCAATGGTGCAGGAAAAAGTACCTTCTTTAATGTTCTGAGCGGCGCCTTCCCTCCGACTAGTGGTCAAATTTTATTTAATGGCAAAGATATTACGGGTATGCAGCAGTATGAGTTCGCCCGTATTGGAATTTCTAAAAGCTTTCAGATTACCAATGTCTTTAAGCAATTGAGCGTGCATGAAAATGTTCGAGTAGCGGCTCAAATGGAAACGGCGCGCTACAACTTTTTACGCAATGCACAAAGCTACCCTGAACCCATTGAGCTGGCGGACCAACTTCTACGCCGGGTCAATCTTGAGCATTTACGCAATAAGAAGACTGGGGACTTAGCCCACGGTCAACAACGCGCTCTAGAGATTGCCATGGCTTTGGCTTGCAATCCTAGCCTACTGCTCTTAGATGAGCCTACTGCTGGAATGTCTCCAGAAGAGACGCTTGTCATGATGGATCTCATCCGCACTCTCGCAAATGAACGTACAGTTATTTTGGTAGAGCACAAAATGAAACTCATTATGGGTTTATGCAAACGCATCATTGTTCTTCATCATGGCGAGTTCTTAGCCGAAGGAACGCCAGAAGAAATCCAAAATAATGCTGAGGTACGCCGCGTGTACTTGGGCCAAGGTTAAATCGAAAGTGATCTATGTTGCGTGTTGAAAACTTAAACGCCTGGTATGACCGAAGCCACGTCTTGCAAGGCGTCTCGCTTGAAGTTAATAAGGGAGAAATAGTGACCCTGATGGGGCGCAATGGGGCAGGGAAAACAACGACTTTACGCTCCCTGATGGGCT
>CAILON010000278.1 GCA_903835865.1 uncultured beta proteobacterium | reverse complement strand
CAATGGTCCGATGAGCAACGTAGCGCCGGGTTGGAAATTGCGTGTATTGCTTGCACAAGCTTTATTCTCTGACCCAGACGTTCTGTTGCTTGATGAGCCAACCAATAACTTGGATATTCACTCGATTCACTGGCTCGAAGATATTCTGAATGACATTAAGAGCACCATTGTCATCATCTCTCATGATCGCCACTTCCTTAATGAAGTCTGTACGCATATGGCCGATATGGACTATGGAACTTTGAAGGTCTATCCAGGAAACTACGACTCTTATATGTTGGCATCGGTTCAGGCGCGAACACAACAACTCAGTTCTAACGTTAAAGCCAAAGAAAAAATTGCTGAATTACAGGCTTTCGTGGCCCGCTTCTCTGCAAATGCTTCTAAAGCGCGCCAAGCAACTTCACGCCAGCGTCAGTTGGAAAAAATTGAGATTGTTGAAGTAAAGCCTTCTTCACGTCAAAATCCTTTTATTCGATTCGACACTGAGAAAAAACTGCACAACATGGCAGTAGAGTGCAATGGATTAACTAAATCTTTTGACCGTACGATCTTTAAAAATTTCAAGCTCGGAGTTCGTGCTGGTGAAAAGATTGCCATCATTGGTCAAAATGGCGCTGGTAAAACTACTCTGCTGAACTCTATTCTCAGTAAGCGTTTTGATGGTATTGCCGTTGATAGTGGTGATGTGAAGTGGGCCGAGAATGCTAAGGTTGGCGTAATGCCCCAAGATAATACTGAGATGTTTGCTAAAGACGAATTACTCATGGACTGGATGAATTGGTGGCGTAACACTGGCGATGATGATCAGGTCATTCGCGGTACATTGGGTCGCTTATTGTTCTCTGGTGATGACATTGGTAAATCTGTCAAAGTCTTATCGGGCGGTGAAAAGGGCAGAATGATTTGGGGCAAATTGATGCTTCAAAAATACAATGTGCTTGCAATGGATGAGCCAACTAATCACATGGACATGGAATCCATTGAAAGTTTGCAAATTGCCCTTGAAAAATTCGATGGCACCTTAATTTTTGTTTCTCATGACCGCGAATTTGTATCTTCTTTGGCTAATCGCATCCTAGAGGTGAAGATGGATGGAACGATTGTCGATTACTCTGGTACGTACGAGGAGTATTTGCGGAGCCAGGCCTTAACTGGTTAAAGCAAGATTGCTAAAGAGGACAGCTAAACTAGTTTGTCTTCTTTAGCCTGTCTTTGAAAACGCATAGCAGTGCCATCAGCCCGAATGCGTTGCCATACAGTATCTTTTTCATCTTGAGAAAAGAATACCCAATTACTAACTTCATCTAGGGTGCGTCCACAACCTTGGCAGATTTCATCATATAAGGTAGTGCAGACACCAATACAAGGCGAGTCAGAGGCATCATCTCCAGTTGATAGAGAATGAGAACCATCTTGGGTTATGGGTTTTTGGCTTCCTGAATTCATGGCTGTACTTTAGACGATTTCAGCGGACTATGCTCGGCCAGCTCATCTACATAGGCGCCGATACCTTGATGTTCTCGATTTAAAAAGTGCTGTACGGCTTTGGAAAATTGGGGGTCTACTATGAAATGTGCCGATTGAATCGTGGTTGGCAAAAAGCCTCGCGCCATTTTGTGCTCGCCCTGTGCACCACCTTCAAAGGTTTGAATCTTGTAATCAATACAATACTCAATTGCTTGGTAATACGCTGTTTCAAAGTGTAGGCAGGGTACATATTCCACTGCACCCCAGTATCTCCCATAGACTTTTGAAGAAACTCCATCTACTACCAATAGAGATGCGGCAATCGGAATCTGATTGCGGTAAGCAATAATTAAATGGAGATTTTCAGGTATACGGCTTGCAAGAAGCTTGAAAAATGCTGCATTTAAGTATGGGCTAGATTGATGCTCTAAATAGGTGTTTTCATAACAGCGATAAAAAAACTCCCAATCCTCATCTTTGGCTTCATTACCGGGAATATGCTTGAAAGAAATACCCTCTTTAGCAACCTGTTCTCGTTCGCGACGAATATTCTTGCGACGCTTCATTGTCAGTGCGGATAAAAAATGCTCAAAACTTTCAAAGCCTTGGTTATGCCAATGAAATTGCACAGAGTCTCGGAGCATAAATCCTTGATCAGCGAGGGCGCTAGCTTCAAGACCTCGTGGAAACAGAATATGTGCTGAAGACAGATTATTTTCTAGAACTAGCGCCTTTAGTCCCGTAATTAATTTTGTTTGAACTTGAGGAAAATCTTCACTGGGTAAACATAAAATGCGCGAGCCTTGTACGGGAGAGAAGGGAATGGCGCACAGTGCCTTTGGGTAGTACTGCATTCCTTGTTGCTGATAGGCTTGAGCCCAAGACCAATCGAAAACGAATTCTCCATAGGAGTGCTGTTTTAAATAAAGAGGCATAGCCCCAATGAGTTCACTTTGTCGATATAAGCCTAGATGGGCTACTTGCCAACCTGTATTACCTCCAACGCAGTGGGTTTCTTCCAGGGTGCTTAGAAATTCATGTTTGAGAAAGGGGCTCGCATCTTGAGTGAGAAGGGCATTCCACTGCGTAGCAGGAATTTCAGAAAGCTTCTCAATAATCTCTAGTTGGTATTGCTCAGTGCTCACAGCATACTAACGTTGAATGAGCTCTATTTTGTAGCCATCAGGATCTGTGACAAACGCAATAATGGTGTCACCGCCCATGACTGCGCCAGCTTCACGTGTGACGTTTCCGCCAGAGGCTTTGATCTTTTCACAGGCGGCATAGGCATCTGCAACGCTGATGGCGATATGCCCATAGGCTGTGCCGATTTCATAGGAATCAACACCATGGTTATAGGTTAATTCAATTTCTACTTGACCGTCAGCATTGCCTTTGCCAAAGCCCACAAAGGCGAGCGAGTATTTTTGATCGGGACGCTCTGTGGTACGCAGTAAATTCATTCCCAGTACTTTGGTATAGAAATCAACTGAGCGAGTCAAGTTGCCAACTCTGAGCATGGTATGGAGGATCATCATATTGATTAATATAAACGGAATTATTGATTGGTGCTGAATAAGAAAAACCCCAGCTAGTAGGCTGGGGTTTTGGTCAATGACTAGGTAAGCAGTTGCTACATCGCAGCGTAGTTTGGTCCGCCACCGCCTTCTGGAGTAATCCAAATAATATTCTGGCTAGGATCTTTAATATCGCAAGTTTTGCAGTGGACGCAGTTTTGCGAATTAATTTGTAAACGTGTTTTGCCATCTGTTTCTACATACTCGTAAACTCCGGCTGGGCAATAACGCTGTTCTGGCCCTGCATAAGTCTTGAGATTGAGGTCTACCGGCACTGAAGCATCTTTTAGGGTGAGGTGACTCGGTTGATTTTCAGCATGGTTGGTATTAGAAATAAATACTGAAGAGAGGCGATCAAAGGTAAGCTTGCCATCAGGCTTTGGATAGTCAATGGGTTTGTGTTTTGCAGCCGGCTCCAAACATTCATGGTCGGCATGCTTGGTATGTACGGTCCAAGGCATATTTCCGCCCAGGAGTTTTTGCTCGAGTCCAACCATGAGCGTTCCCACATAAAGTCCTTTGGACATCCAAGGCTTAAAGTTACGGGCTTGATTGAGTTCTGTATGCAACCAGCTATTTTGAAATGCAGTAGGGTATGCGCTCAGCACATCCGCAGAACGATTTTCGTTCAACGCTGCCACTGCCGCTTCAGCAGCAAGCATGCCAGTTTTGATTGCCGCATGACTACCTTTAATGCGTGAAGCATTTAAGAATCCCGCATCACAACCGATAAGAGCGCCACCTGGAAAGACTGTTTTAGGTAGGCTATTGAGACCGCCGGCAGTGAGCGCACGTGCGCCATAGGCAATCCGTTTGCCGCCCTCAAAGGTTTCACGAATTTTAGGATGGAGCTTATAACGTTGAAATTCTTCAAAAGGGGATAGGTATGGATTTTTATAAGACAAGCCAACCACCAATCCAACGGCTACTTTGTTATCCCCTAGGTGATACAGGAATGAGCCCCCATAGGTATCACTTTCCAATGGCCAGCCTGCAGTATGTACAACAAGACCCGGCTTACTCTTGGAGGGCTCAACCTCCCAAAGTTCTTTAATGCCAATACCGTAGCTTTGGGGGTCTGCATCTTTATCTAAAGCGTACTTCGATATTAATTGTTTACCGAGGTGACCACGGGCACCTTCAGCAAAGAGGGTGTACTTGCCACGTAATTCCATACCAAGCTGAAATTGGTCCGTTGGGTTAGCTTCTTTATCTAATCCCATGGAGCCGGTGATCACACCACAAACTGCGCCTTGCTCGTTGTATAAAATTTCTGCAGCAGGAAATCCTGGAAAAATTTCAACACCGAGATTCTCAGCTTGCTGACCTAACCAACGGGTGACATTGGCAAGACTCACAATATAGTTACCTTCATTTTTAAAGCAGTGCGGCAACATCCAATTGGGTACTTGAAAAGAATTCTCAGCAGTTAAAAATAAAAATTGATCTTGAGTTACTAGGGTGTCAAGTGGTGCTCCTAATTCTTTCCAATCAGGAAAGAGCTCAGTGAGCGCCTTGGGATCCATGACGGCACCAGACAAAATATGAGCGCCAATTTCAGAGCCTTTCTCTAGCACGCAGATGCTAATTTCTTTGCCAGTCTCCTGTGCCAACTGCTTGGCTTTGATTGCAGCAGATAGTCCTGCAGGTCCTCCGCCGACAATAACCAGGTCATAGTCCATAGACTCCCTTGGTCCAAATTGCTCTAACAGCTGTGCAGAATTCATTCAATTTCTCCGATTTTTCCGAAAAATAAGGCTTTTGGCCATGCTAGTTTAGTTCTAACTGGGAAAAACCAATTTAGTGCCTGTACTGGCTTGGCATAGCAGCTGAGGCGTTATGATTACTTTTTTACCATTTTTAGCAATATTAGGACAAATGTTATGAATAAAACCTACCCGTCGGCAGTCGATGCCCTGAGGGATATTTTAAAAGACGGACAAAAGCTGGCTGTTGGCGGTTTTGGTCTGTGTGGAATTCCTGAGGCTTTGATCCAAGCAGTAAAAGATTTAGGCGCTCAAAACCTAACAGCCATTGCAAATAATGCAGGTGTCGATGGTTTTGGCTTGGGCTTGCTTTTGAATTCTCGTCAAGTAAAGAAGATGGTTGCTTCCTATGTTGGTGAAAACAAAGAATTTGAACGGCAGTACTTGGCAGGAGAGTTGGAGTTGGAATTTACTCCCCAAGGAACCTTAGCTGAAAAATTACGCGCCGGTGGCTGCGGCATTCCTGCGTTCTATACAAAAACCGGTGTTGGTACATTGGTTGCAGAAGGTAAGGAAGTAAAAGAATTTGATGGTGAGAAGTACATCATGGAGCGTTCTATTGTTTCAGATATTTCCTTAGTGAAAGCGTGGAAGGCAGATAAGTCTGGTAATTTGGTGTATCGCCTTACTGCCCGTAACTTCAATCCCGTAGTGGCTATGGCCGGAAAAATTACCGTGGCTGAGGTCGAAGAGATTGTTGAGAATGGCCAACTACATCCAGATGAAATTCATACCCCAGGAATTTATGTAAATCGCTTGGTTCTGCATAAAAACCCTGAGAAGCGTATTGAGCAACGCACATTGACAGCAAAAGCGTAATTACCAGAACAGAATATTTAGGAAGATTGACATGCCTTGGACTAGAGATGAAATGGCAGCCCGTGCTGCTAAAGAATTAAAAGATGGTTACTACGTAAACTTGGGTATTGGTATGCCAACTTTAGTGGCAAATCATGTACCAAAGGATATAGAGGTATGGCTCCAGTCAGAAAATGGTTTATTGGGTATTGGACCATTTCCAACCGAAGAGACTATTGATGCAGACTTAATTAATGCCGGCAAGCAAACGATCACCACCTTGCCCGGCTCATCTATTTTTTCTTCTGCAGATTCTTTTGGCATGATTCGTGGCGGCAAAATTAATATTGCCATTTTGGGTGCAATGCAAGTCAGCGAACATGGCGACTTAGCTAACTGGATGATTCCAGGGAAAATGGTTAAGGGTATGGGCGGCGCAATGGATCTAGTTGCAGGCGTAAAACATGTGGTGGTATTGATGGAGCACGTTGCTAAAAAGAAAGATGGCACAGAAGAGCTCAAGATTTTGCCTAAGTGCACATTACCACTAACGGGGGTAGGTGTGATTAGTCAAATCATCACTGATCTTTGTGTTTTGGATGTCACTCGTTCTGGTTTGAACTTAATTGAATTGGCTCCTGGGGTGACTAAAGAGGAAGTGATCGCCAAAACTGGTGCCCCTGTTGACACTACGGGTTTTTGAGCAATTTCTCAGGATGAATGAAATAATGGGATCACCATGTCGGGATCCCATTACTCACACTCAGAAAAATCTCGAGCTCAGATGAACTCAGAGGTAGATCCTTCTCTACATGCCCATAAGAAGGGCGATGCACGGCACACCCATAGCAAGCAAGTCTCAAATCAAAACCTACTGTTAATAGCCTTAGTTCTGACGCTTGGGTTTTCAGGGGTTGAGGGCGCCGCTGCTTATTTCGCGAACTCATTAGCATTGATCTCTGATGCCGGTCATATGGTGACCGATGCTGCCGCTTTAGGTTTGGCACTTTTGGCGCAAATCATTTCGCGTCGCCCACCTTCACCAAAACATTCTTTTGGTTTTGGTAGAGCGGAAGCACTAGCCGCATTTGTGAATAGCATTGTGATGTTGGCTTTGGTTGTATGGATTGTGTATGAGGCCATTAGCCGCTTCTATGATCCACACAAAGTAGACGGCCTAACAGTGACTGTTGTTGCTGCCGTTGGTCTTCTAATGAATATCGTGGTGGCTTGGGTACTTTCGCGTGATAAGAAGAGTGTTAATACACGTGCTGCACTCGT
>CAILON010000277.1 GCA_903835865.1 uncultured beta proteobacterium | reverse complement strand
TGGCTACGCTCCACCTCTCTCGATGAATTGCCACAGTTTTTTAATGTCCTGCAAGGCAAGATGTCGATTGTGGGTCCAAGACCAGAACGCCCTGTATTTGTAGAGCAGTTCAAAAAAGAAATCCCGGATTACATGAAGAAGCATTTAGTCAAAGCAGGCATCACCGGCTGGGCGCAGATTCATGGCTGGCGTGGTGATACTGATCTCAATGCACGCATTGAGCATGACCTGTATTACATTGAAAACTGGTCGCTTTGGTTGGACGTGAAGATTATTTTCTTTACAATCTTCCGCGGCTTTGTGAATAAAAACGCGTACTAGCTACTCGTACTTTTTTGCTCCAACAGCATGGTGTTGAGCAGGGCAATACAGAAGAACAAAATCTCAATCGTATGTTTGCTGCTGACTTCAGCAATGGTGAAGGTCAGCAGCAAATCGGCTGCGATCCATATCACTACCAATCGATTGGGTGAATTGCTTTTCAGGGCTAAGACGATGGTAGAAAGTAGGGCGCCCAAAGTAAAGATTAAGCCCGGTATGCCAAAGGCCAAACCAAGGTCTATCCAAGCACTGTGTGAGGACCGAATCATGGCCTCGGGATAGGATTGGCGAATGACCTTTCCTAATGAGTGCTCCAGCATTCCGTAACCTAAAGGATTTTTAGAGAGTGAGTGAAGGCCTGCTGTAGCCCAGGCAGCGCGCTCATAATTGTTTGGATAAACAGGTTCACCAGAGGCGGTATTGGGGTAGCCATATTTTTTAACGTCTTGCCAATGAGGCACTTCATCAATTTTGACGGCAACCGAGATGTCATCAACAAAGTGAGTCCACCCACGGTTAATACTTAAGTGCTGCTGTACAAAAATCACAATCAGAATCGCGGGAATCAGCGTGGCTAAACCGATTTTCCAATCAAGATTGTTAGAGCGAATTTGTTGCTGTAATTTTGAGACTCCAATATAGAGTGCCCAACTTGCAATCAGGATGATGCCAACACCAACGCCATTGCGGGTATCAATAATGGTTGTGAAAGAAAACAAAATGGTCAGCACACCTAATAGCCAATAAGCGTAAATGGGCCAGGGATAATGAGGACGGTTGTAAATCAGTGAGCCCGCAGAAGAGCCGCAGATGGCGCTAATAAATAAGCCACCCATCAGTACCGTATTAATTTTGTTGCCAAAGGGGCTCGAAAAATAATAGTTCGGCATAAAGGTTTGGCCGGTATGAGAATACATTTCAAGGTAATGGGCAAGCAGGTAAATAAATCCACAGAAAATACCAAACCATAAAAACTGCCCGCGCTGCGGATGGTCTCGTAACACGAGTCCGGTAGCTGCTCCAATCAGAATGGCTTCCAAGACTCGCAGCCAAGTACTGGTAAGTTCTTGGAATTGTTGCCCAGGCTCACTACTAAAGAACATATAGTGGATGACTACCCAGATCAGCATCCCAAAGGAGAGTGCGATTGGTGTATACCGACCGAAGGCAAAGCTGGTGGAGGGGGTAGATTGTGCTTGGCGCTGTTTTGAGTATTGCCAAAGTAAAAAGAGGGCCAATATGGTGCCAATTGCCAAAAGTGTATTACGCAGGGCAATCGTATTTTTGAGGGACCAAATGGCCAGCAAAGCACTGCTGATAAAGATGATCAAGGCGCTCAAAATGGAGAAAGAGCGGTTTGAGCCTATAGGTTTCATATAATCAAATAATAACGGCTAAATTGGGTAAATCGGCTTCCCACCCCTTTATCGATCCGCTCGGGGGTTGATGATGGAGAAGATTTCCAGTATTTCCGAGTTAATCAAGTGTTTACATTGGCGGACAAATTGCAATGATTCTTTTAACGGGTGCCACTG
>CAILON010000276.1 GCA_903835865.1 uncultured beta proteobacterium | reverse complement strand
TGAACTCCGTAATTTATGGAGCTTTAGAGAAGTAAGTAGCAACCATTCCCTAAAAATAAAAAGCCCCAAACATACGGGGCTTTTTATTTAGCTACTCAAGATCGGCTCCTTAAAACCTAAACTCTCGATAGTGTCGATACAGGTTCGCGATCGATGCAAACCCCAGGACAACAATGAGTACCGCAAAAAGGTATTCAGTACTCAGGTAAGTAAAGACGCCCAGATGAACCAATACCGCTGCAGCAATAAAGGCGCCAATTGCGCCAAATGCTACTAACTTAAAGTTGGGAATAAAGGCACCTAGGGTAATAGCAGCAAAGATGAGGTACAGCTCAGAAACCAATTGATCTGCAGTCATAAAAATTCTGTTGGTTAACTCAGGGTCTACGAATTTACCCACAAGCACAATGAGTAAAATAATTCCCAAGATGGCAAAGTTCAGCTTTGCCTTGCGCAGGATGATGATGAGTTGATCGTTCATGACTATTAAGAGCTACTAACGCTAAACACTAAACTCATGCCCAGCCAAAGAATGATGAAGGCAACTAATATAGTAGAACCAATCTTCTTTAGAAAATATTCCAAAGTATCCATATAGGCCTCATCACCTCTACCAAAGTAATGATCAAATTTTTTCCAGTAAATGCGCCCCACAACTAAGGGTAGAAGTATGGCAACAATGCCCAAAATGATAGTTAAAGTATTGCTCATAAAATTGCCGATCCTTAATGCAAGAGTTTGCTTAATATAGTGCTGGAAAGTCGTACAGGATACAGGGGTTATCCACCAGAATCGATTTTCGCAAGGAAGGATCCCTCACCCAGGCGCCAAATAGATCACACAGGTCAGCATCATGGGGCATTTCCTTTTTGACCATCACATGGGGCCAATCACTACCCCAGATCAATTGCGCTGGGTTTGCCTCAATAACGGCATCATTCAATGGGCGCATATCAGCATAAGGTAATCCACCATCGCAAATGCGGTAAGGACCAGTCATTTTGACCCAGGCTCTTTGCTCGCGCATCAGGTTTAGTAAACCCTGAAAGCCGGGATCATTTACTCCATGTTTTGCATGCGCATATCCAAAATGACCAAATACTAAATCCACTGGAAAGTTTTCAAATACGGTAGCTAGGTTTGGGTACTCATTGACATGCATGAGTAGCTCGAGGTGCCAGCCAAAAGGGGCAATCCGTTTTGCTAGTGTAGTGAGATATTGGATTGGAAGCCCAGCAGATTTATCTGCGACATCCACAATATTGCAACGTACACCACGCACACCTGCTTGATGAAATTCTTCAAGCTCTCGATCGCTAGCGTTATCGGCGATTACAGCAACGCCGCGAAATTTTTCGGGCTGATGCTTCAGGGCTGCCAGCATCGCTTGGTTATCTGTGGCATAGACGCTGGGTTGCACTAAGACTGCACGGTCAACGCCCAGTATATGAAGTAGGGTGTTGTAACTTTCTAGCGTAGCATCTGGCGGTGTGTAGATGCGTTCATCCGCGTAAGGAAAGAGGCCTGCTGGCCCGCAGACATGCGCATGGCAATCTACCGCCCCTTTCGGAAATGAGATCTTGGGTGAACGTGATTCCGAATCAGGGGCTTGGCACAGCGGTGCTAAATCTTTATTGAGGCTCAATGGCTGCTTCTTTGGCAATCTTTAAATACTTCGCCATTTCTTCACGCACAAACTTACTAAATTCTGCGCTGCTCATGGGTGTTGCTTTGATGCCTTTGTTTTCATAGGCGGTTTTCACTTCGGGATCTTGCATAGATTGATTGACGCTTTGATTAATCTTGCTCACGATTGCAGGTGGCGTGCCTGCAGGCGCCCAAACACCAAACCAAAGGCCGATTTCAAAATTCGGATAGCCTTGCTCTGCAATACTAGGAATATCAGGTACTGCAGGGTTACGCGTTTTACTAGTAACACCAAGCGCGCGAACTTTGCCGCCTTTCAGTTGGCCAATGGCGGTATCTAACGGTGCCATATAAAACGCAGTACGTCCTGACATAGTGTCTTGAATAGCTTCAGGCGAGCCCTTATAGGGTACGTGAATCAATTTCACACCCATTAGCTGATTGAAATACTCAGCGGCCAGGTGAGTAGAGCTACCAACGCCGGCAGAAGCAAAGGTAATTTCACCGGGTTTAGATTTGGCAGCAATTACCAGATCACGAATCGACTGATACGGACCGTCAGCCGCCGTAATCATGACATAAGGTGTTTGTCCCAATATGGCTACATCGATCAAACTCTTGAGTGGATCGTAAGGTAGTTTTTTATAGATGGCTGGGTTTGCAGCATAAGAAGCAGATTGCACTAGAAGGGTATATCCATCAGGCTCAGCATTCACAACGACTCCAGTACCGATCAATCCACCTGCTCCTGGACGATTTTCAATAATGACGGATTGCTTCCAAGTCTCCGTAAGGCTTTTGGCAACGACTCGGCCCGCGATGTCTGCGCCCGAGCCTGTAGTTAGCGGAACTACCATCCTGACGGTGCGATCGGGATAATTTTGCACTTTGCTTTGGGCGTGGCTTAGGCTCACGCTAACGGCAAGTCCTAAACCTAAACTGAACTTGAGAAAGGCGTGGGCGTGACCCCCTAGGCGCTTGGCTGTATACATCATGTCTCCTTGAATAATTTTTTTATAGTTTCATTGGATAATCTAACATGCTCTCAAGATTACATAAATAGCATTAGATAAAGATATAAAGAAAGTAGAGATAAATGACTCAGAAGCAGGGACAAAAGACAATTTCCGTGAATGGACTCGAGGTGGCCTATCGTTTTGATGGCCCAGAAGATGGTCATGTTGTTCTCATGGCCAATAGCTTGATGTCCGATTATTCCATGTGGGACTGGAATGTCCCCGCTTTAGCCGATCGCTACCGTGTCTTACGTTACGACAAGCGCGGTCACGGAGGATCCCACACTACTCCTAGCCCTTACTCCATTAGCCAATTGGCAGATGATGCAGTAGCGCTATTGGATGCACTACAAATCCAGAAAGTCCATTTCATAGGCTTGTCGATGGGCGGAATGATTGGGCAGCAAATGGGTGCTCGCTATCCTGAGCGTGTCTATTCTTTATCCTTATGCGATACCGCTAGTGAAATGCCGCCACGTAATTTGTGGGAAGATCGTTTTGAAGTCGCGCGCAAAGACGGTATCCCTGGTTTGGTGGATGGGACCATTAAGCGTTGGTTTACTGCACCATTTATTGAGCGTGCTCCACAAGATATTGAAAAAGTCCGTCAAATGATTTTGGGTACTGGTGTTGAAGGTTATATTGGCTGTGCTAGTGCTGTACGGGATATGGCTCAAACGACCATGCTCCTCAAAATTAAGGCTCCAACGCTCATCTTGACTGGTCGACAAGATCCTGCCTGTACAGTAGAGCAGGCGACCGTACTTAATCGTATGATTGATGGATCGAAGATGGTATTAATTGAAGAGGCTGCGCATTTATCCAATATTGAGCAGCCAGCGGTCTTTAATCAAATCATTCGTGAGTTTATTGATTCAGTCGATAACGCTCTATAGTTTTTGAAATTAATTTTGTAATTTTTTGTAACACTTTAAAAGGAGAATGTCATGGCTGACCAAACGATTGAGCAAGTAAAAGCAATGCGAACAGCAGTATTAGGTGCTGCAGCAAAAGTGCCTGGTGCACTTATTGGCTTAGGAATTTTATTTATCGTGCTTGGCATGATCGGTGTTGCAGGCCAGACACTGTTCTCTTTTGTGTCTATTAATGTTTTAGGTGCCTTCTTAATTGTGGGTGGCGTATTGCAAGGTGCACATGCAATGAAGTCTCATGGCTGGAAGAGTGTTGGTATTCAAGTGATACTGGCAGTCTTGTATATTGCAGCAGGCTTATATACCTGGGCGTTTCCAATTCCGGCGCTTGAAGTAATTACTTTATGGCTCGCTGCAATTTTCTTTGTGACGGGTTTTTTGCGTCTGGTTTCCGCATTTCAGCACCGTGTTTTCGGTGAATGGTTTTGGTTGGCGCTTTCAGCTGCTATTTCCATCTTGATGGGCATGTTGATTATGAATAGCTATCCATCATCAAGCTTGTGGTTGCCTGGATTGTTAATTGCTGTTGAGTTGCTATTGCAGGGCTGGTCTATGCTCTTCTTGGGTTTAGCTGCTCGCTCATTAACAAAATAAATTAATCACCCCTAATTAGAATTAAAGAGCAACAGCCATGTCTATGAAAAAAACAGACCTTTATAAAAACCAAGGATTGGCTGTTGCTAGTCGCATAAAAAATGCGGCCAAAGCGCCTAAACCCGGCTCAGCCGAAGATAAAGTATTAAGTAAAAAAGAAATGGCTAAATCCAATCCCCTGTTAGCATCACTCATGGGAAAAGCCAAACCTAAATCTAAATAGATTTAGGTTTGTAGTGATATTTATGCCTCATTCATTACGTTTCAGAATTAAGGTATGTTTATTTATCATTGGGACGCCAGTAATTTCCGCTTGGGCGCAAATTGCTCCCCCACCGAACTACGATCAAAAGTTAAACGATGTCATTGTTAACGCGACACGTTCTGGTACTCCGCTTGACCAAATACCGCTGAATACTACTATTTTGACGAAAGAGGTTATTGAGTCCTCGCCCGATCAAACGATTGATCAGATCCTTAAAAATGTCCCCGGTGTCTTTCTAAATGATGTGCCGTATTACCAGAAGGATCCAACCGGTCAAAGTATTAACGTGCGAGGCTTGGGCTACGGCCGCACCTTAGTTCTCATTGATGGCTTGCCTGCAAATGATGCCTTCTATGGCACGGTGCAATGGAACCAAATGCCTTTGTCTTCCATTGAGTCCGTTGAATTTGTCCGTGGCGGCGTCTCAAGCCTGTGGGGCAACTACGGTATGGGTGGCGTCATTAACGTTAACACCCGAACTCCGAAAAACAGCTCACAAGACGTCACTGCCAGTTATGGTTCTTTTGGCACTGGAAATGTATCAGCCTCCAAAGACTTAGTTATTTCTGATGATATGCAGATGCGGTTTTCTGCGGATTACTTTTCGAGCGAAGGTTTTCAGAATTACGCCACAATTTCCCCCGGATCACCTAGCAACATTAAAAATGGTATGGGTACCGATACTGTTAAGAACAGTAATGTGCGTTTGCAGAATTACTTTAAGGCCTCTCCAGATACCAATGGTTTTGTCAGAATGGGCTACAGCACCATGGCTGATCTGAGCAATAACTATGCGAT
>CAILON010000275.1 GCA_903835865.1 uncultured beta proteobacterium | reverse complement strand
CCAGTGGTTGCTAAACAGGAATTAATGAGCAAACCTTGGGATTCATCGATGGTTCGTGAGATGTTGGCACGCGCTGAGACTGATACGCCTGGTGGCCGCAATGCATATCGCCCAGACGGCTTATTGCCTGAGTACGGCATGCAAAGTACTGGCTTATATCGTCTGTCAGATAGCCAAGCGCAAGAAATTTTGCAGATGCGTTTACAACGTTTGACTGGTCTTGAGCAAGACAAGATAGTGAATGAGTACAAAGAAGTGATGTCAGAAATTTCTGACTTGTTAGATTTGTTAGCAAAACCAGAGCGTGTAACTTCTGTGATTGAGAGTGAGCTAAAAGAAGTTCAAGCAGAGTTTGGTATTGCTGGTGGTGACACTGGTCGTCGTTCATTCATTGAAATGAATGCAACCGAACTCTTCACCGAAGATTTGATTACGCCGCAAGATATGGTGGTCACACTTTCTCATACTGGTTACATGAAGAGCCAGCCATTGAGCGAGTACCGCGCGCAAAAACGCGGTGGTCGTGGCAAACAAGCTGCTGCTACTAAGGATGAAGATTGGATTGATACTTTATTCGTAGCGAATACGCATGACGCTATCTTGTGCTTCTCTGATCGCGGTCGGATGTATTGGTTGAAAGTTTGGGAAGTACCGCAAGGTAGTCGCACGTCCCGTGGCAAGCCGATTGTCAATATGTTCCCATTGATTGAAGGCGAAAAGATTACCGTGATTCTCCCAATCAAGGGATATCAGGATGATCAATATGTCTTTATGGCAACCAGCTTGGGTACTGTGAAGAAGACCCGCTTGTCGGACTTCTCTAACCCACGCAAGGCCGGAATTATTGCGGTTGACTTAAATGAGGGTGACTTCTTGGTCGGTGCTGCAATTACGGATGGCCAACATGACGTGATGTTGTTCTCTGACGCAGGCAAAGCAGTGCGCTTTGATGAGAATGATGTGCGTCCAATGGGTCGCACAGCACGCGGTGTCCGCGGCATGAATCTTGGTGTTGGTCACCAAGTGATTGCGATGCTAGTTGCCCCTGCAGAAGCTGCTGAGGGTGTTGAGGCTATGGTTGTCGATGCTAATGACATCGCTATTCCAGGTAGCGTATTAACTGCTACTGAGAATGGTTACGGTAAACGTACTCCAATTGCTGAATACACCCGTCACGGTCGCGGTACGAAAGGCATGATTGCGATTCAAACATCAGAACGTAATGGAAAAGTAGTTGCTGCTGCTTTGGTATCTCCTGAAGATCAAATTATGTTGATCACTACAGGTGGTGTCTTGGTCCGCACCCGCGTTTCTGAAATTCGTGAAATGGGCCGTGCTACTCAAGGCGTTACTTTGATTAACGTGGATGAAGGTACTCGCTTGTCTGGTTTGCAGCGAATTGCTGAAAGCGATTCAGATGACGAGGGTGATGTTGAGGATGTGGAAGAAGGTGATGTATCTGCTGATCCAACAACTGATTCCAATACTGATGCGGCAGGTGAAGCCTAACTTGGCCTCACTTTAAGACTCTAAATATCATGACCTTTGACCGCCGCATTTTCAATTTCGCTGCGGGGCCTGCTACCTTGCCTGAAGCGGTATTGAAGCAGGCTGCTGATGAAATGCTGAATTGGCAAGGTCTTGGTACGAGTGTGATGGAGATTAGCCATCGCAGCAAAGAGTTCATGGCAGTGTACGAAGAAACTTTGCAAGATCTGCGTACCTTAATGAATATCCCTGATACGTACGAGATTTTGCTTTTGCAAGGCGGAGGTCTTGGTCAAAATGCTGCAATCCCAATGAACTTAATGCCTTTGGCAAAGAGTGGACCCAAAGCGGATTACATCGTGACTGGTGTTTGGTCGGAGAAATCGTATAAAGAGGCGCAGAAGTATGGCACTGCAAATTTAGCGGCATCTTCAGCTACTGAAAAATACAACACCATTCCTCCAAGATCCAGTTGGCAGTTATCCAGTGATGCCGCCTATGTGCTGTATTGCGCTAATGAAACTATTGGTGGCGTTGAATTCCAAGATATTCCTAATGTCGGCAACATTCCATTGGTAGCAGATATTTCTAGCAACATTCTCTCTAAGGAGATGGACGTTAATCAATGTGCTGTGTGGTTTGCTGGCGCCCAAAAGAATATTGGCCCTTCGGGAGTCACCATCGTGATCGTCCGCAAGGATTTAATCGGACACAGCATGCGCATTACGCCAACGATTTGGGATTGGGCTATTCAAGCAAATACGCAATCAATGATCAATACCCCGCCTACATTTTCGATCTATATGGCTGGCTTGGGCTTTAAATGGTTGTTAAAGCAGGGTGGCGTCAAAGAGATCGAAAAGCGTAATCAAGAAAAAGCGGATTTACTTTACAACTTTATAGATCAAAGCAGTCTATATGGAAATCACGTCACTAAGGAATACCGCTCACGGATGAACGTGACTTTTTTCCTAAAAGATGAGAACCTAAACGCAGCGTTTTTAGCGCAAACTAATGCTGCTGGCTTAGTTGCCTTACGGGGCCATAAAGCGGCTGGCGGCATGCGTGCCAGTATTTACAACGCCATGCCTTTGGAGGGTGTAAAAGCTCTAGTGGAATTTATGCGTGACTTTGAAAGGCGGGCTTAATGAGTACTGAAGAACAGCGCTTGGCTCCCTTGCGTGAAAAAATAGACTCCTTAGATGCACAGATATTAGATTTACTGACACAGCGCGCTAAAGCAGCTCAAGAGGTGGGGCACGTTAAGGGTGGCTTTTCTACTCCAGTATTTCGTCCTGAGCGTGAGCGTCAAGTAGTTGCAAAACTTCAGGGCATTAATCAGGGTCCATTGTTGCCAGATGGTATTGCAGCCATTTGGCGCGAAGTGATGTCTGCCTGTAGGGCTTTGGAAGCACGTCAGACTATTGCGTATCTTGGACCGGCAGGAACTTTTTCTGAGCAAGCAGCACACACTTATTTCGGTAGCTCTATTGCTGGATTGCCTTGCAATAGCCTTGATGAAGTTTTTAAGGCGGTAGAAAAAGGTTCTGCACAGTTTGGTGTGGTGCCTGTAGAAAATTCCAGTGAAGGCGCTATCTCTCGTACTTTAGATTTACTGCTGGATTCACCGATGCATATTAGTGGCGAAGTGGTGTTGCCCATTCATCACCACCTCTTATCTAAGAGTGGCAATTTAGATGGCGTTACTACCGTTTGTGCCCATGCCCAAGCCTTAGCGCAATGCCAGCAGTGGTTAAGTCAGCACGCACCGCAATTAAAGCGCCAGGCGGTTAGCAGTAATGCTGAAGCTGCACGTTTGGCTGCTAGCGATCCTACTTTGGCTGCGATTGCGGGTGATCCTGCTCAATTGGCATATGGCTTGCAAGTAGTAGCAGCACAAGTTCAGGATGATCCTCATAACCGCACACGCTTTGTTGTGATTGGTAGTTATGAATGTCAACCCACTGGTCATGATCAAACCTCATTGGTATTGTCGGTAGATAACCAGCCTGGAGCTGTATATCGTTTGCTTGCTCCTTTAGCAAAGCATGGTGTCTCAATGAATCGTTTCGAGTCTCGTCCTGCGCGAAAGGGAACTTGGGAATATCACTTTTATATTGATATATCTGGTCATGCAGCGGATGAGAAGGTAGTTAAGGCTTTAGAAGAATTAAAAGAAACTGCTGCCTTCTATAAAAAACTTGGTTCCTATCCTCACTCACCTTAAGAGTCTCCGAAGCTAAATTAAAGCAGCCAGAATGACTTCAAAAATTGGTTTAAAACACATTCATGCAATTGCGCCTTATGTAGGTGGGCGGCCTATTAGCGAGGTTGCGCGTGACTACGGTCTAGATGAAAGCAAGATTGTGAAGTTGGCCTCCAATGAAAATCCATTAGGTATGCCGCAGTCTGCGCAAGATGCCATGATTAAAGCGGCAGCTGATTTAGGTCGCTATCCTGATTCAAACGGTTTTGAATTAAAGAAGGTGCTCTCAGAGCGCTTAGGCGTACCAGCTGATTGGATTACCTTAGGCAATGGCAGTAACGACATTTTGGAATTGGCAGCACGTGCAGTTGCTCAAGCAGGTGATGAAATCATTTTTTCTCGTCATGCTTTTGCTGTTTATCCTTTGGCAACCCAGGCAGTTGGAGCAAAGTCGATTGAAGTTGCACCAAACAGTCTGTATGGCCATGATTTGCCAGCGATGTTGACTGCAATTAAGGCATCAGGCGATAAAGCAAAACTGGTTTTTGTTGCTAACCCCAACAACCCTACAGGCAGTTACCTCACCGCAAAAGAGATTGAAGATTTTTTATTGGCAGTCCCGAGCAATATCGTGGTGGTATTGGATGAGGCTTATAACGAATATCTTGCTCCCGATCAGCGTTACGATGCGATAGCTTGGGTGAAGCGTTTTCCTAATATGATTTTGTCGCGGAGTTTCTCAAAGGCGTATGGTTTAGCGGGCTTGCGGATTGGCTATGGTGTAGCTCAAGCTCATGTGACCGATCTTCTCAATCGTATTCGTCAGCCATTTAATGTGAATAGCTTGGCTCAAGCCGCAGCGATTGCTGCCTTTCAAGATTTAGCCTTCTTACAAAAAGGCTACGAGTTAAATCGTGCTGGTTATAGCCAACTCACTAACGCGTTTGATGAATTAAATCTTCCTTATTTGCCTTCTGCGGGTAACTTTGTTCTCGTCAAGGTAGGTGATGATGATGAGGCGGGTAATCGCATAAATCTAGCTTTACTGAAGCGGGGCATTATTGTTCGTCCCGTTGGAAACTACGGTTTGCCTCAATGGCTCCGAATTTCTATTGGCCTGCCTGAAGAAAATGCTGCATTCATTGCCGCGCTGCGCGATATTCTGGTGCAGAGCAAATCATAATTATGACTTTTTAAAAAATTTACCAAGCTAATGACCATCATTAATCCTGCAAGTAATTACGGCACCGTCACCATTGTTGGTGTTGGCTTGATTGGTGCATCTCTTGGGTTAGCCCTCAAACAAGCGGGTGCAGTGAAAACCGTATTGGGAGTTGGTCGGAGTAAAGAAAATTTAGATCAAGCGCAAAAAATGGGTGCGATTGATGGTGTAGTGGATTTGGTGGAAGCAGCTAAAAAATCGGACGTGATTGTTTTGTGCATGCCAGTAGCGCAGATGCGCGCTGCTTTTGAAGTCATTGAGCCTCACCTTGAGCCTAGAACTATGATTACTGACGCTGGTAGCACTAAAGGCGATGTGATCTTGGCGGCTAAAGAGGTCTTGGGTAAAAAGGCTTGCCAGTTTGTTCCTGCCCACCCAATCGCAGGGGGTGCTCAGCACGGTGCTAGCGCTGCTCAGGTTGATTTGTTTAAGGGTAAGCAAACCATTATTTGCCCTTTGCAGGAAAACTCCCCAGAAGACATTGCATTGATTACTGGCTTTTGGGAGTCCGTGGGGTCAACCGTGAAAAAAATAGGCAGCGTGCAGCATGATGCTATTTACGCCGCGGTGTCTCATTTGCCACATCTGCTTTCTTATGCATTGATGGCAAGCGTAGTGAACTCTGAGGATGCGGAGCAAAAGCTTGACCATGTAGGTGCGGGCTTTAAGGACTTCACCCGTATTGCTGCATCGAGCCCAGAAATGTGGCGCGATATTTGTGTGGGCAATCGCACTGCCATTTTGAAAGAGCTCGATCAATATTTGCTTATCGTGAATCACATGCGCAAACTTATTGCTGAAAACGATGGCCCTGGTCTAGAAAAATTATTCAATAAGGCAAGTAAAGCCCGCCAAGATTTGGATGTGCTTTGATGAGCGGTTTGCCTGATATTCAGATTGGCCCATTTACGCGAGCTCAAGGCTCAATTGTTTTGCCAGGATCCAAGAGTATTTCTAATCGCGCACTTTTACTGGCTGCACTTTCTACAGGAACAACCACGCTTAAAAATTTATTAGATGCCGACGACACACAAGTAATGCGAAATGCATTGCGTCAACTAGGCCTGTCTGTAACCGATAAAGCTGACAAGGTTTGCGTGGTTGAGGGTTGCGGGGGTAAATTCCCGATACGCGATGCCGATCTATTTATGGGTAACGCAGGCACAGCGATCCGTCCTTTAACCGCCGCACTGGCAATGCAAGGCGGTAACTACCGTTTATCCGGTATTGCCCGTATGCATGAAAGACCTATTCGGGATTTGGTTGATGGCTTGCGTCAGGTTGGCGCCAAGATAGATTACGAATTGCAAGAAGGTTATCCGCCAATCCAGATTTCTGCGGCAGATATTCAGATTAAAGATGTTGTTAAAGTACGCGGCGATGTTTCTAGTCAATTCTTAACAGCGCTACTTATGGCATTA
The DNA here is from genome assembly GCA_903835865.1 of uncultured beta proteobacterium. Taxonomy (GTDB): domain Bacteria; phylum Pseudomonadota; class Gammaproteobacteria; order Burkholderiales; family Burkholderiaceae; genus Polynucleobacter. The sequence continues at coordinate 1,664 of CAILON010000275.1, read as the reverse complement.
CCTTTAGTTGCCTCTGAGTCCGTGCGTATTGAAGTAGTCGGCGAACTCATTTCACGTCCTTATATTGATATCACATTAAAACTAATGGCGCGTTTTGGTGTGAATGTTACTTGTCCTGATGCGCAATCATTTGTGATCCCTGCAAAAACATCTGAAGCGGTTTATAAAAGTCCAGGTCAATTGTCCGTTGAAGGTGATGCCTCGTCTGCTTCCTACTTCTTAGCGCTTGGCGCTATTGGCGGCGGCCCTGTACGGGTGTTAGGTGTAGGCCGTGACAGCATCCAAGGGGATGTGGCTTTTGCAGATGCGCTTGCTTTGATGGGTGCGAACATCACTGCCGGTGAAGATTGGATTGAGGTAGCTGGCGTAAAAAATGCCAATGGAAAACTCAATGGCATCACAATCGATTGCACAGAAATTCCAGATGCTGCAATGACCTTAGCTGTCGCTGCATTGTTTGCAGAGGGACCTACTCGCTTAAATAATATTGCGAGCTGGCGCGTTAAGGAAACCGATCGTATTGCAGCAATGGCTAAAGAATTAAATAAAGTGGGCGCCTTCGTTGAAGAGGGCGCTGATTACATTTTGGTGAATGCGCCTGCATCATCGTCTCAATGGCAATCACCAAGCGATGGCATTGATACTTACGACGATCATCGTATGGCGATGTGTTTTTCTCTGGCTGCTTTTGGGCCTAATGCTTTGCAGATTAATGATCCCAATTGCGTAGCCAAAACCTTTCCAAGCTACTTCGCGGAGTTTGCAAAGGTCGTGAGTTAAAACTCGCCCGATAATTTTTTATGAGCCTTCCTCCAGTTATTGCCATTGATGGACCTACAGCCTCGGGAAAGGGGACTGTTGCCTCTTTGGTTGCCCAAAAGCTCGGATTTCATTATTTGGATAGTGGGGCACTTTATCGACTTGTCGCCCTAGCAAGTGAAAAAGAGGGAATTGATAGCGAAAATGGACCAGCATTGGGCCTTTTAGTTCCTAAGCTATTGATTTCATTCACTAATAGCCAGATATTTCTTAATGGTGAAGATGTTACTGACGCCATCCGCACTGAAAATATTGGTTTAAGAGCCTCCGTTGTAGCCATTCACCCTGAAGTTAGGTTGGCTTTAGTTGATCTCCAGCGTAGTTTTCGGCAGTCTCCGGGTCTAGTTGCCGATGGTAGAGATATGGCGAGCGTCATATTTCCAGATGCTGCTTTAAAGGTTTTCTTGACCGCAACAGCCTCTGCCAGGGCCGAGCGTCGTTATAAGCAATTGATAGCTAAGGGAATTTCTGCTAAACTTGAGGACTTGCTGCAGGATTTGCAGGAGCGAGATGCCAGAGATAGTAGTCGTGGTGCCGCCCCTTTAATCATTGCAGAGGGTGCAAAAGTGCTTGAAACATCAGACTTATCGATAGATCAAGCAGTTAAGACAGTTTTAGATTGGTATCAATCTTTGATTGCCTAGTTTTGTAAGGAGTAGTTTTGGTGTCTTAAGGAACTCTACAACGCGATCATTTCATAAGCGTGTTTCTTGAGGCTTTTTTAACCTAACCCGTCGGGCCTTCTGACGGCACAAAGTGAATACACATGTCTGAATCATTTGCAGAATTATTTGAAGAATCATTAACCCGCTCGAATATGAAGACCGGCCAAGTTATTTCGGCTG
>CAILON010000274.1 GCA_903835865.1 uncultured beta proteobacterium | reverse complement strand
TGCCTATTTTGTTTGGGCTGTCTCTTTTAAGGTCGAAAAAGGCAAAACCTGAGCGTATTCAAAGCATTGGCCTCTGTATTTTTGCTGCAATAGGCGATGCCTTATTGGCCTCATCCTTGATTGCTGATCTACGTAAAGCCTATCCTGGCTCAAAAATCACTGTTTTTGCTACTTCAGCCAATGCTGCTGCCTTTGATCTGATTACTGGTTATGACGATCTGGTTCTGGTGCCCATTACTCAGCCTTTAGCGGCAATTGAGCGAGTGGCCGCCCATCCAGTCGATGTTCTGATTGATACCTCCCAGTGGCCCAGAATAGGGGCCTTAGTCGCAGCTTTCAGTAGTGCTCGCTGGACGGTGGGGTTTGAGACAAAAGGCCAAAATCGGGACTTTTCCTATGATTTTTCGGTTAAACATAGCCCAAAAGTCCATGAATTAGACAATTTCAGGGCTTTACTGGCTCCATTGGGGATTACTGCGACCTCGCTGCCACCAATTGACTACGCAACCTTCGCTAGCATAGATTGCCTAAATATTAAGCAACCCTATGTGGTTTTGCACCCCTGGGCTAGTGGCAACCACTTTGAATTGCGTGAATGGCCAACATCCTCCTGGGCGGCGCTGGCCTGTAGGGCTATTGATTCTGGGTATGGCGTAGTCATTACTGGCGGGCCTAGAGATGGTGATCGCAGCAATGCACTATGTCAAGAAATCCATCGGATACTGGATAGAGTGCCCTCAGAGTTCCTACTCAATTTGGCAGGCAAAGCCAATCTGATGACTACGGCAGCTTATTTAAATGGGTCAGCGGGAGTGGTTGCAGTAAATACTGGCACGATGCATCTTGCAGCGCTGTTGGGCAAACCATTGGTCGCCTTGCATGGCCCAACCAACCCCAAACGTTGGGGCCCTATTTATCCCGGGCATTCCAATGACAGCAATACTGTTGTGCTCGGACCAGGAGCGGAAGAGGGGGGCGCTTATCTGAATTTAGGTTTTGAATACCCTGACAACCCAACTTACTTGATGGATCAAATTTCTGTAGAGGCGGTGATAACGGCTCTACGCAAATTTTCCTTAAATATCGCGTAGTACTGCAAAATACGACGATGGCTGCATCCTTCATTATTAATTCCTACCTGATTCGCATCTTTGATTTTGTCACCATCAATTTGGTGGGACTGTGCACTTTCTTTGCGATTCAGTTTTTTAAAGACCCTGATCTGGATTTGCAACGCTACGCCTCGTTGATGGTGTTGGCGAGTTTGGCGTATTTATTTTTAACGAATCGCGCTTACCGATCATGGCGCGGCGGCAATTTAATGGCGCTCTTTGGTCAAGTGGCCAGTGGCGTTTTGAAGACTTGGATTTTGATTCTGATTTGGTTGGTATTTAGTAAGTCTACTGAAATGTATTCTCGACTTTGGTTGGGTTCTTGGGCCATCATCAGCCTTTTTGTTTTATGTGGCAGCAGATTAGTTAGTTACATCTTGATTCGTCGTTACCGCAGCAAGGGTATTAATCTCAGGCATATTGCGATTGTTGGGTCTGGCGGAACTGCAGACGAGATCGCACGCCGCATTAACGAGTCACGCTGGTCTGGATATCGCGTACAGACTCAGTTACGAGATTTAAATGCCGAAAAATTAACTGAATTGGCAAAGCAGCCGCTTAATGAGATTTGGTTGGCATTACCCATGGGCGATGGCTCTCAGATGCGTATGGTGATGGAGCATTTACAGATGAGTACCGCCACTATTCGCTTTGTACCCGATTGGTTTTCATTCCGCCTAATTAATCATGGTGTGAGTGAGGTATTGGGTATGCAGATGATTGATCTGTATGGCACCCCCATGACGGGTATGAATCTCTTCCTCAAGTCGATGGAAGACTTTTGTTTATCTATCCTGATTTTGATTTTCATTAGCCCTCTGATGTTGATCCTGGCAATTGGCGTCAAACTCAGTTCCCCTGGCCCAGTCTTATATCGTCAGGAGCGGGTGGGTTGGAATGGGGAAGTCTTTGAGATCTATAAATTTAGAACCATGCCGGCGGATCTTGAAGACGGCAAGGTTGTCTGGGGCGGTTCTGCAGGCAAATCAGTGACGCCGTTTTCAAAATGGCTACGCTCCACCTCTCTCGATGAATTGCCACAGTTTTTTAATGTCCTGCAAGGCAAGATGTCGATTGTGGG
>CAILON010000273.1 GCA_903835865.1 uncultured beta proteobacterium | reverse complement strand
TCTTCCTTGGCCATATCAAAGAGCTCAAGAGCACTGGTGATATTGGTATTGAGGTCAGTGAGGGTAGCGACAACACCATCTAGCAATTTCTTTTCTTTGCCTAGGGCTTGTGCTTTTTTTTGATCATCCCAGATGCTGGGATCTTCAAGAATGGAGTTAACTTCAGTAAGGCGGCGTGACTTTACTTCGAAGTCAAAGATACCCCCGAAGAGCTTGCTCACGGGTGAGCAGGTCAGACAAGGTATTTGAAATAGTATTTAATTGTTCGGCTTCCATCCCCTAATTATAAGGGGGTTATTCGGGCTAGCCTGTTAGGCGTCAGAAGCCTCGTCATGTGCCTCAATCATGAGCTGGACCCGAGCCTGGCCTTGGTAACGATCAGTAACTAGGCGATAGGCTAATTTAGCCTTGCTTGGTAAGCTCTGTGTGCGGTTAAACCAAACGGCGGTAAAGGGCTTGCTGGCCAACGCTCCAGATCCTAAGGGGCGAAGCATTAATCGCAAATGCTTTTCCTTCATGAGGCTTTGCTGGGTGATCTCAAACTCGCCATAAAAAATAGGCTGTGGAAATCCTTGACCCCAAATCTCTTCTGCCAGAAGATCACCAGTTTCAGCGGTAAATTCAGATAGTTCAAGTGCACCATCATGGATATGACGTCTCTCGAGTAGCTCATCCGTTAGCAATTCGCTGGCAACTTTTTGGAAGCAGAGGTCAAATTTTTCAAAATCACTTTTGCGTATTGTTAACCCGGCAGCCATTGCGTGACCACCAAATTTCAGAATCAGTCCTGGCTCGCGTTTAGAGACTAGATCTAGCGCATCTCTTAAATGAAAGCCGGTCAGGGAGCGTCCAGAACCACGCAACTCTTCACCAGTACTGCCATCGGCTGGAGCAAAAACAATCGCAGGGCGGTTAAAGCGCTCCTTGAGGCGTGAAGCCACAATACCCACCACGCCTTGATGCCATTCTGGATTCCATAGGCAAATACCATTGCGATCAGCCATGGTTCCTGCGAGTTGATCTTCGGCGAGATGGGCGAGAGCTGCTTCTTGCATGCCGGTTTCAATTACGCGCCGCTCGCGATTAATGCGATCTAATTCTTGAGCCAGTACGAGGGCTTCATCGGCATTATCTGTGAGCAATAGGCGAATACCTAAAGTCATATCCGCCAAGCGTCCAGCAGCGTTGAGTCTGGGGCCAATGGCAAATCCAAGATCAAAAGTATTTGCTTTGCGTGGATCTCGTGCGGCCACTTGAAATAGAGCTTGGATGCCTGATTGCGATACTCCTGCGCGAATCCGTTTTAAGCCATTGGAAACCAAGACACGATTATTGCGATCGAGCTGGGCAACATCGGCTACGGTTCCTAAGGCTACAAGATCCAATAAGTTCTCTACTTTAGGTTGAGTCTCATTCGAAAATTTTCCTCGCTGACGAAGCTCTGCGCGTAAGGCAACCAATAGGTAAAACATGACGCCAACGCCAGCAAGTGCCTTGCTTGGAAAATTGCAGCCAGGTTGATTCGGATTGACGATAGCCATGGCTTTAGGTAGATGATCGCCAGGAAGATGGTGGTCAGTAACAATTACTTCCATTCCTAATTCGCGGGCGCGCTCTACACCGGCTTCACTCGCAATGCCGTTATCTACCGTGATCAAATATTTAGGTTTGGGCACCTGTTGTGCAGCTAGCTCAACAACTTCGGGGGTTAAGCCGTATCCCATCGTAAAGCGATTTGGTACGAGGAATTGAATGGGGGTTTGGGGGCCGCCCAACATACGCAAACCCCGTAGACCAACGGCGCAAGCAGTGGCGCCGTCACAATCGTAGTCCGCAACGATGAGCATAGGCTCGTTTTTTTCGAGGATGTCGGCAAGTAAGCTGGCAGTACTGATGCAATTTTTCAACTCTACTGGTGAGAGTAATTGCTTCAAATCCAATGAGAGTTGCTCAGGGGATTCAAGACCACGTGCAGCATAGAGTCTTGCTAATAGAGGGTGTAAGCCGCTTTGCTGTAACCAGCTTGCGGTGCGATCAGAGAATGGCCGTTGAGAGAAAAGACTCATGTAAATAGTTATTGCTGAGCAATTTCTTTCCAGGTGAGGGGTTCTGTTTTTTTCCAGAAGGCCCAGGATTTCAGATGTAAATCTTTGGCGGTAAAAATGCGCTCTCGTTTTTTTCCTTTAGGAAAATCAATGATCAGAATTTCTTGTAATTGTTTTTCAATAAGCGCTTTGCTTAGGAGTGGCCAAACTTCTGCTGGATTTTCTAACCAAGCAAATGCATTCCCTAGAGACTGGTGATTGATTTGGGAGTTATGGGCAATGTTGTAATGTTTTGCTAATCCAACCAGTAGGGGATGAGTGCCATAAAGGTATTGTGATTTTT
>CAILON010000272.1 GCA_903835865.1 uncultured beta proteobacterium | reverse complement strand
GTGCAACGGTAGAAATAGAAGATGTTGAGTCTGGGAAAAAAGTCATTTATCAGATCGTGGGCGAGGATGAAGCTAGTATTAAGGAAGGTCGTATTTCGATTGGATCGCCAATCTCACGAGCATTAATTGGTAAAGAAATAGAGGATGTGGTTACGGTTAAAGCGCCGGGTGGTAATGTTGATTACGAAATTATCTCAATTAAATACATTTAATTAAGGCGAAAGAAATGCTGTTATTTCCCTCTCTCCTTGATTAATTAGGTTTTATTTATTAGGGTTTAGTCGGTAAATAACAGCTATTTGACCAATTGATTGAATGAGCTCCGCGCCTGAATCCGCTCATATTTTTTCAGTAATTAATTTGCGCTCATCGCGTTCTGCGCGGATTCTTACTTTAAGTAATTCGTGTATATTTAGAGCCTGATCAAGCTCTGCTAAAACACCAGTTGTAAGTCCTGATTGTCCAATCATAACTACGGGTTTTAACGTATGAGCTTCAGCTCGAAGTTTTTTCTTATTTGCAGCGTTCACGCGTAATTCCTAAATCAAAAATTCAACGCACACTATACAGCAGATTATGGGTCGAAGTAAAAGTAGTAGCCGCTGGATGGCGGAACATTTTGAGGATGAGTACGTCAAAATGGCTCAAGCCCAAGGCTATCGGTCTCGAGCAGTTTTTAAATTAAAAGAGATTCAAGAAAAAGATCAACTTATTAAACCTGGAATGAATATTGTTGATTTAGGCGCTGCTCCGGGAGGTTGGTCGCAGTTCGCGAGGCAATTGTTGGGTAAAAAAAACAAACTTATCGCGCTAGATATTTTGCCAATGGATGCCTTGGAAGGGGTTGATTTTATTCAGGGTGATTTTCGAGAAGAATCGGTCATGGAAGAGCTTTTTATTGCTTTGGAAGGTTTACCTGTTGACTTAGTGATGTCCGATATGGCTCCAAATATGAGTGGTAATAAAGGGGTGGATCAGCCGCGCGCCATTTATTTAGGCGAGTTAGCTTTAGATACCGCTAAAACTGTCTTGACGAAAAATGGAAGCTTTTTGGTTAAGTTATTTCATGGTGAAGGTTTTGAGGCGATTCATTCCGAGATTCAGCGTAGCTTTACAAAAGTAGCTATCAGAAAACCAAAAGCATCAAGGCCAAGAAGTAATGAAGTTTATATTTTAGCCAAAGGGTTTAAATAACCTTTTTTAGTCCTTATATCGTGAATATCAGGAAGGAGCTAATTATTTGCTGGCCTCCAGTTAAATAACGACAGTCAGGAAAGTCAACTTCTGATATAATTAATCAGTTTTTTTAAACCGGGAGCCTTTAGGGCCTAGGGTGTGTATGTGAATGATATGATGAAAAATATAATCTTGTGGGTGGTCATTGCTATTGTATTGATGTCCCTTTTTAATAATTTTGGCTCACAAGGAGATAGAGCTGACTCAGCATTATCCTATTCACAATTTATTGAATCGGTGAAAGCTGGCCAGATTCAACAGGTGATGATTGATGAGCATATCATTAAGGGTAAAACTCAGGTCGGACAACTGTTTAAAACATATGCACCGAACGATCCTCATTTAATTGATGATTTACTGGCAAATGGTGTTGATATAAAGGCTGTCCCACCTGAGCAACCTTCTATGTTAATGCAGTTGTTGGTGTCTTTTGGCCCGATGTTGTTGCTGATCGCTGTTTGGGTTTTCTTTATGCGTCAAATGCAAGGTGGCGGTGCTGGTGGACGTGGCGCTATGAGCTTTGGTAAAAGTAAAGCGCGAATGCTCGAAGAAGATCAGATTAAAGTAACTTTTGCTGACGTTGCCGGTTGCGATGAAGCAAAAGAAGAAGTTGTAGAAATGGTTGATTTTCTTAGAGATCCGGCTAAATATCAAAAATTGGGAGGTAAGATTCCACGCGGCGCTTTAATGATTGGTCCTCCTGGAACAGGTAAGACTTTATTGGCCAGAGCAATTGCTGGTGAAGCTAAGGTGCCTTTCTTTACTATATCGGGCTCGGACTTTGTAGAAATGTTTGTAGGTGTTGGTGCGTCTCGCGTTCGTGATATGTTTGAGCACGAGAAAAAACATGCGCCTTGTATTATTTTTATTGATGAAATTGATGCTGTGGGGCGTCAGCGTGGTGCCGGTTTAGGTGGCGGCAATGATGAGCGCGAACAGACATTAAATCAGTTATTGGTTGAGATGGATGGTTTTGAAGGTAATGAAGGCATTATCGTTATAGCCGCAACAAATCGTCCAGACGTATTGGATAAAGCTCTATTGCGTCCAGGTCGATTCGATCGTCAAGTCACGGTAGGTCTGCCAGATGTGAAGGGTCGTGAGCAAATACTTGCTGTCCATATGAAAAAAGTTCCAACCGATGAAGATGTCATTATTAAATACATAGCTCAAGGAACACCGGGATTTTCAGGGGCTGATTTGGCTAATTTAATCAATGAAGCCGCTTTGTGGGCAGCTAGAATGAATAAGCGCGTTGTCAATATGGCTGACTTGGAAAAAGCTAAAGACAAATTGATCATGGGTGCTGAAAGGCACACTATGGTTATGGATGAAAAAGAAAAAACAATGACGGCTTATCATGAGGCGGGTCACGCTATTGTTGGCAAGTTAGTGCCTGAACATGATCCTGTTTATAAGGTTAGTATTATGCCTAGAGGACGTGCGCTGGGTGTGACCATGTTTTTACC
>CAILON010000271.1 GCA_903835865.1 uncultured beta proteobacterium | reverse complement strand
CAATTCCAGGGGTCGGGGGCAATATTATAGGTTCTATTGCCTCCGATTCATGTTTCCGCTATTGGTCGATATTCATTATATTATGCCCGGCACACAGTGTATTTAAGCAAGTGGATAATGCTTATGACCTGATCCCATAAAGCACTTTGAGCTTATCAGAAACTTATAACGCCTATGTCAACGCTCCCTCTCCCCATAAGCTCGACGTATCTTTGTTTGCGCTGGATGCTCATTTTTTTGCTGTTGATTGCGGAGATAATAAGCCTGACTGCGCTATTTGATTTCAATGTGGCGGCGCTTAATGACAGTCCGAATGTATTAATCCAGTTTAGCAGCCATGCCTCTGTGCTGCTCAAGTTGGCGGTATCTTTTGTTGCGGCTTTTTTGCTGTTGATCAGTCCTCGAATCAAGGAGATTATTCTCGAATTGAGAAAAATAAAACATCATTGGCGAATATGGCTGGCTATCCAATGCCTCGTTTTTGGTGTATTTGTATTATATACGGCAAGGATTCTTCCCTCTTCAAGCTATGTCATCCTTCCTACTTCCGGCATATCCATTCATTCCGAGGCAAAATGGTTTGCGGGTTGGTTCGCCTTAGGGGGGTTAACACTGGTTCCCTGGCTATTAGCCTTGGCACCACAGTCCTTTTGGTCAAGACTGTGTCAGCGGGAATACCCGGCCATGCTGATTGCTCTATTTGCCGCGAGCTTTATTTGGGTGAGTGTTCTAATGTCTCATGCTATCGGGGTGCCTCTTGCCGATATCTCTCTACAGTTTGCTCATCGGATATTGCTTTGGATGTACTCCGATGTGGTTTACAACGCTGACCAAATGGTGTTGGGATTGTCGTCATTCAGCGTCCAAATTTCACCCGGATGCTCAGGCTATGAAGGCATTGCCATGATCACCGTATTTATGGCGCTTTATTTGTGGTTGTTCTATAAAGAACTAAGATTTCCCCATGTACTCTGCTTGTTGCCGCTAGGATTTCTGGCTATTTGGCTTGCCAATATCGTCAGAATTGTGTCGATGATTAGCTTCGGAGAATTCATTTCCCCAAGCATCGCAATGGGCGGATTACACTCACAAGCCGGCTGGATAAATTTTACACTTATCGCATTGGTGCTGATTGCTTTGTCCCGCCGTTTATTTGTCATCAAGGAGCCTGAACAGAAAGACGCGATTGCCCCCGCCCCTGAGATTGCCTTAGTGTTGCCTCTTTTGGTGATGATGGGCATGTTAATGCTTACTTCCGCCTTATCAGATGGTTTCGAGATGCTCTATCCACTGCGCATAGCCATTGTCGCCGCAGTACTCTGGCATTACCGCCGGTCTTATCAGGCAATGGCCTGGGGCTGGTCATGGCAGGCTCCAGCTATTGGCGTACTGGTTTTCGTTATTTGGATTTTACTTGAGCCGACCGAAGTTGATGCAGGAAACGTAATACAAGCACACTTGGCGAAACTGCCCGTTTGGTTGATGGCAACGTGGTTGATTTTTCGTGTGCTGGGTTCGGTTATCATCATTCCCCTCGTTGAGGAACTAGCCTTTCGTGGCTACCTGCTGCGCCAATTGGTCGCCGAGGACTTCGAAAAGGTCTCGCCAACTCACTTTACTTGGTTTTCTTTCATTGTCTCTTCCGTACTTTTTGGACTATTGCATGGTCGCTGGCTCGCCGGCATTTTGGCTGGAATGGCTTTTGCTGTAGCACTGTATCGCCGGGGTCGAATTGGTGACGCAGTGCTCGCGCATGTAGTGGCTAACGCATTGATAGCCGCCAGTGTGTTGGTATTGGGTAGTTGGTCATTATGGGCATAATGCATTAAGGGGTACGGTAAGTATTCCTGTATGCTTCATACGAAAATTGGCATCCTTCATAGAAGCCTAAAAAAGTAGTTGACACTTTTTTATCACAAAAATGCTAATAAT
>CAILON010000270.1 GCA_903835865.1 uncultured beta proteobacterium | reverse complement strand
TCATCTTGGTAAACAGTAACCCTGCAACCATCATGACCGACCCTGAGATGGCTGATGTTACTTACATTGAGCCGATTACTTGGGAAGTGGTAGAGCGCATCATTGCCACGGAAAAGCCAGATGCGATATTGCCAACTATGGGCGGTCAAACGGCACTTAACTGCGCATTAGATCTTCATCGTCATGGCGTGTTAGAAAAGTATGGCTGTGAACTTATTGGTGCTTCACCAGAAGCTATTGATAAGGCAGAAGATCGCCAGAAATTTAAAGATGCTATGACCAAAATTGGTCTGGGATCAGCAAAATCTGGTATTGCGCATTCGATGGATGAAGCCCATGAAGTTCAGCAGAGAATTCAACAAGAAACTGGGGGTTCAGACTTCCCAGTAGTAATACGACCATCCTTCACCATGGGTGGCTCTGGGGGTGGTATCGCCTACAACCGCGAAGAGTTTGAAGAAATCTGCAAACGTGGTCTAGATTTATCTCCAACCCGTGAACTCCTCATTGAGGAGTCTTTGTTGGGCTGGACAGAATTTGAAATGGAAGTAGTGCGTGATCGTAACGATAACTGCATCATTGTTTGCTCTATAGAAAACTTAGATCCCATGGGCGTGCATACCGGCGACTCTATTACCGTAGCGCCTGCACAAACGCTGACTGATAAAGAATATCAAATCATGCGTAATGCTTCAATTGCAGTATTGCGCGAAATTGGTGTTGATACAGGTGGCTCAAATGTTCAGTTTTCAATCAACCCTGTAGACGGTCGCATGATTGTGATTGAGATGAATCCGCGTGTTTCACGCTCATCTGCTTTAGCGTCCAAAGCAACCGGATTTCCCATTGCTAAGATAGCCGCTAAATTGGCGGTAGGTTACACCTTGGATGAATTAAAGAATGACATCACTGGCGGGGCTACACCCGCATCTTTCGAGCCATCGATTGATTATGTTGTTACCAAGATCCCACGTTTTGCTTTTGAGAAATTTCCACAAGCAGACTCCCGTTTAACTACTCAAATGAAATCTGTTGGTGAGGTCATGGCCATTGGCCGCACTTTCCAGGAATCATTTCAAAAGGCGCTTCGTGGTCTTGAAGTTGGAGTTGATGGATTAGACGAGTTCTCTACCGATCTAGATGACATCATTCAAGAGATTGGCGAACCAGGCCCAGATCGCATTTGGTATTTGGCAGATGCATTCCGCATGGGTATGGGTTTAGATGAGATCTATAACGAAACGAAGGTAGACCCTTGGTTTTTGGAGCAAATCGAAGACCTCATTGCAATGGAGGCTGAATTAAGACTGCGCAAAATTGATAGCTTATCTGCTGCCGAATTACGTGCTGTTAAGCAAAAAGGTTTTTCAGATCGCCGTATTGGGAAATTGCTGGGTGTTGAAGCGTCTTCAGTGCGTGCTGCCCGTCATCGTCTGAAGGTTGTTCCAGTTTATAAGCGCGTTGATACTTGTGCTGCAGAATTCTCCACCAATACAGCCTACTTATATTCAACATATGAAGCTGAGCATGGTGAATGCGAATCCCAGCCAACCAATAGAGACAAGATCATGGTCTTGGGCGGTGGTCCTAACCGTATTGGTCAAGGTATTGAGTTTGATTATTGCTGCGTACATGCAGCCTTAGCGCTGCGGGATGATGGCTATGAAACCATTATGGTCAACTGCAATCCAGAGACAGTATCTACAGACTATGACACCTCTGATCGTTTGTATTTTGAGCCCCTAACTTTGGAAGATGTATTAGAAATCGTTGCTAAGGAAAAGCCGAAGGGTGTGATTGTGCAATACGGTGGTCAAACACCTTTGAAATTAGCTTTGGATCTTGAGCGTAATGGTGTGCCCATCATTGGAACATCGCCAGACATGATTGATGCTGCCGAAGACCGTGAACGCTTTCAAAAGCTATTGCAAGATTTAGGTCTGCGTCAGCCTCCAAACCGAACTGCTCGCGCAGAGGATGAAGCACTCAAGCTTGCAGAAGAAATTGGCTACCCATTGGTTGTGCGTCCATCTTACGTATTGGGTGGTCGTGCCATGGAAATTGTTCATGATGGCCGTGACCTTGAGCGCTATATGCGTGAAGCAGTTAAGGTTTCACATGATTCGCCAGTATTGCTTGATCGCTTCTTAAATGATGCGATTGAGTGCGACGTTGATTGCATTAGCGATGGCACGCGGGTGTTTATCGGCGGCGTTATGGAACATATTGAACAAGCCGGTGTTCACTCCGGTGACTCAGCTTGTTCCTTGCCCCCTTACTCACTCTCCGATGAAACGGTAGAGGAGATCAAGCACCAAACTGCAGCCATGGCTAAAGGTCTTAATGTCATTGGTTTGATGAACGTCCAATTTGCTATTCAACATGTCGAAGGCAAAGACGTAATTTTTGTATTATAGGTAAACCCACGGGCCTCACGTACTGTGCCTTTTGTGTCTAAAGCTACTGGTCTCCAGTTGGCCAAGATTGCAGCGCGTTGCATGGTTGGTCAATCATTAGATCAACAGGGTATCAAAGCCGAAGTCAAGCCACCTTACTTCTCAGTTAAAGAGGCGGTATTCCCATTTAATAAGTTTCCAGGTATTGATCCAATTTTGGGGCCTGAGATGCGTTCAACAGGCGAAGTCATGGGCGTAGGTAATACTTTTGGTGAGGCTCTTTTTAAATCTCAATTAGGAGCAGGTATTAAGCTTCCGAAGAGTGGGACAGTAGTGCTTACAGTTAAAGATAGCGATAAACCAAAGGCTGTAGAAGTTGCCAAATTGCTCCATCAACTGGGATTCCCCATGGTTGCGACCAAAGGAACCGCCGCCGCAATAGAGGAAGCCGGATTGCCTGTACGCGTTGTGAATAAGGTGAAGGATGGCCGTCCTCACATAGTTGATTTAATCAAAAATGGTGAAATTTCATTAGTATTTACCACTGTTGATGAGACTCGTACTGCCATTGCTGATTCTCGCTCGATTCGTACCAGCGCTCAGGCAAATGGCGTTACCTATTACACGACCATTAGTGCTGCTAGGGCTGTGATGGATGGCTTAATGGCCTCTCAAAACGGCAACAAAGAATCGCTTGAAGTTTATTCTTTG
>CAILON010000269.1 GCA_903835865.1 uncultured beta proteobacterium | reverse complement strand
CCCATCGAACTTGGAGCGGGAAAGGAGGTTCGAACTCCCGACCTATACCTTGGCAAGGTATCGCTCTACCAGCTGAGCTATTCCCGCATAACAGGGCGACAGTTTAACAAACAATCCAAAAGAAAGCATTATTCCACTTCTGGAGAAAGATTGCTTCAATCAGGATGGGGCTTTAAAGCTTATCTGGCTGGGCTTTAAGAGAATTAATCGACTTTGCCAGCCAACTGCGGCAATGCCTTTTTCATGTAATAGAACATTGACCATAGAGTTAAAAACGAAGCCACCCAAATCAACCAAGTGCCTACCCTTGCGCAATCTAACCATCCAAATAAAGTGTCATTGAGCAATAAAAATGGGATTGCAATCAACTGGGCAGTTGTTTTTAACTTTCCGACCATATGCACTGCAACACTCTTTCCAGCTCCGAGCAATGCCATCCACTCGCGTAGGGCGGAGATAGTAATTTCACGACCAATAATGATGAGAGCGACCCACACTTGGACGCGATCCATATTGAGCAAGACTAATAGAGCGGCCGCAACAATCAACTTATCGGCTACTGGATCTAAGAATTGCCCAAAGGCAGATTCTTGTTTCATTTTTCTTGCTAAAAATCCATCTAGCCAATCGGTCACTGCAGCGAAAACAAACAGGATTGTGGCGACGAGATTTTTATCGAATGGAGCAAGCCAGCTATTGGGAAGATAAAAGATTGCCACCAGCAATGGAATTGCTGCAACCCGCAACCAGGTTAGCGCGATTGGTAGATTAAATGGCATGGAAGAAGGATAAACCAATTGCGCTTCATGGCGCTTAATGAAGTTGCCGATAAATTTGCTCAGCCAGAGTCAAGGAAACCCCTTCAACACTAGCGATTTCTTCAATACTGGCATTGGCCACCCCTTTTAAACCACCAAAACGGGCCAATAACTTCTGACGACGTTTAGCGCCAATCCCCTCTATCTCTTCCAGACGGGAAACCGTTCTTGCCTTAGCGCGTTTAGCTCGCATGCCGGTAATCGCAAAGCGGTGGGCTTCATCACGAATCTGCGCCACCAACAATAAGGCTGCACTATCAATCCCGAGCTCTAACGGCGGTCTACCGTCTGCAAAAATGAGTGTCTCAAGTCCAACTTTACGCCCCTCGCCTTTTGCAACACCAACAATTAAACCAATATCAATGCCAAATTCTGAAAAGACTTGCCGCGCCATCTCTACCTGACCCTTACCACCATCAATCAAGATTACCTGTGGAATTTTTTCTAAAGGCAACTCCTGAAAATTAGCGTAGCGTCTTTGCAATACTTGACGCATTGCTGCATAGTCATCGCCTGGGGTGATATCGTTGATATTGAAACGTCGATACTCACTCGACTGCATGGCATTTTTTGTATAGACCACGCAAGATGCTTGCGTCGCCTCACCAGAAGTGTGACTAATATCAAAGCATTCAATACGCAATTGTTCAAGATTTTCTAATTCCAAGACGAGAATATCGGCCAATGAACGCGCTCTCGCCAATTGGCCGCCAGTTTCAACCAAGCGCTTGGTCAAGGCCAGCTTAGCATTTCCCTCTGCCATTGCAAGCCAATGACGGCGCTGCCCCTGAGGTTGGTGCAAAAAGGTAATTTTTCTTCCGGCTTGGGCATTCAACAAATCATGTAAATCTTCTGGTGGTGTCTCGCTCAGAGTTGATCCATCGTCACTCGCCGACTGCAGCGCATGGTTTAAAACCAAAACTGGCGGAATGAGATTAGTGCTCGCTTGGCTATCACTTGTAGCCACATCTAGATAATGCTGGGCAATAAATGCCTCTAGAATTTCCGCAGGAGATGGAAGCTCACCAGAGCTAGCGCGAAGGCCTTTTGGGAAATACGCACGATCACCAAGATGTCGACCTCCACGCACCATCGCTAAGTTGACGCAAATCATGCCTTCCATTTGTGCAACCGCAATGATATCTACATCACCCTCACCGTCCGCAACGGTATCCATAGCTTGGTGCTGCAAAACACTCGAAAGATCAGCAATACGATCGCGCAATACGGCAGCCATCTCAAATTCCATTGCCTCACTATGCGCATGCATCTCTTTTTCTAGTTCAGACAGAACACGGCTGTGATCACCCTCTAAGAAACGCGTTGCCTGAGCCACATCTTGACCATATTGCTCAACGCTTAAACGCCCTACACAAGGCGCACTACAGCGATGAATTTGGTGCAGTAAGCAAGGACGGCTGCGGTTTTTAAACACCGAATCTTCACAGGTTCTGAGACGAAATACCTTTTGCAGTATCTGGACGCTATTGCGCACTGCCCAAGAATTTGGAAAGGGTCCGAAATAATGATTTCGTTTATCCACCTTGCCGCGATAAGACGCCAATCTAGGAAACTGATGCCCAGTTAGCATCACATAGGGATAGGACTTATCATCTCTAAATAAGATGTTAAATGGCGGAGCCAATTCTTTAATAAGATTGTTCTCTAAAATGAGGGCTTCAGTTTCTGTCCGTGTTACCGTAGTTTCATAGCGGGCAATTTTGCCCACCATGAGCGCAATGCGCGGCGAAAGCTGGGTGCGTTGAAAATAACTAGATACCCGTTTTTTGAGATGACGTGCTTTGCCTACATATAGAATCTGCCCCGCTTCATCAAAGAATCGATACACCCCCGGCAATCCGGGTAGCCGTTTAACGTCCTGCTGAAGGGTTTCAAAAAGCGAATTGCTCATGCGTTGGGATATTTTCTGCCAAATCGTTGATAACTATGGTGATGCTGGTATTTGCTGGCGCCTAGCCCGAAGCTTATCAAGCATTCATGGCCAAGAAGTCCGTATTTTTTGCGATGACCTGCCAACCCTTAATTTACTCGCTTCTGGAGTAGACCCGGCAATCAAAGAAAGCGTGGAGCTACTACCTTGGGAAGCAAGCCATAACAATGCGCGCCACCCAGTGCAAGCACCCGATGTAGTCATTGAGGCTTTTGGATGTGACCTACCTGAGCGCTATCTTGCTGGACTCTTTATTGCTGCTGAAAAACCCATCATCATTAATCTAGAGTATCTCAGTGCTGAACCTTGGATTATGGAATTTCACGGAAAACCATCTCCGCAATCGCATGGCATCCCAAAATATTTTTTCTTTCCAGGCTTTCAAGAAGAAGTGGGCGGTCTACTACTCGATCCAATACCTTTGGCTGGAGAACTCACCACCCAGAATATTCCTAAGGATCTCCAGGAGGTTTGGTCAAAAATCAGACCAAATGCCAAACGCATTAGCATCTTTTGCTACCCTGGAGCCCCATTGCGAAAATGGTTGGACGACTTAGGTACTCTCGATGAGGCATTCGATATCCTTCTCACGCATGGTCATGCGGAATTGCTAGACCTTTCTACGGGAAAGCAAATATCCTTTCCTAAAAATCTTCAACTTCTCTCAATTCCATTTGTATCTCAAGATGAGTACGACTGGGTGCTCTCACAATGTGATTTCAATATTGTGAGAGGAGAGGATTCATTTATTCGAGCGCAGTTAGCTGGCAAACCTTTCATGTGGCACATTTATCCTCAGGAAGATCGTGCACATGAAGTCAAATTAGCTGCTTTTTTAGATCTTTACCTAGAGACTGCGAGCCAGGAACTCAGACTTGCAATCATCGCCGCCATGACTTGGGCAATGCCAGGAACATGGCTTGGCTCTTTAGATGCTTGGAGCAGCCATTCTCGGGTCTGGCGCTCCCATTTACTTGAAAAACAGTATGAAGGTGGCTTAGCTGCGCGTCTATTGCGGTTTGTTAGCTAATCCAAAGCATTAAAGGCTTGTGGGCGGTTACAATCTTGTTTTTGATAAAAACCGCAGAAAAATAGCTCTGCACCCAGGAATAGCAAGATGAAAACAGCACAAGAACTCCGCGTTGGTAACGTAGTCATGATTGGCACTGATGCCATGGTCGTTTTAAAGGCCGATTACAGCCGCTCTGGCCGCAACTCCTCAGTTGTGAAAATGAAATTTAAGAATTTGTTAACTGGTGCACCTAACGAAGGTGTTTACAAAGCCGATGACAAGTTTGATGTAGTTATCTTAGATAAGAAAGATTGCACGTATTCTTATTTCGCTGATCCTATGTATGTATTTATGGACACCGAATACAACCAATACGAAGTAGAAGCTGAATTCATGGGTGACGCATTGAATTACCTTGAAGAAAGCATGCCATGCGAAGTAGTGTTCTACGAAGGTAAGGCACTCTCAGTAGCAATGCCCAATTCCTTGGTTCGTGAAATCACTTACACAGAACCTGCTGTCAAAGGTGATACGAGCTCTGGCAAAGTACTGAAGACTGCTAAGTTGGCTACTGGCTATGAGTTGCAAGTTCCCCTCTTTTGCAGCACTGGCGACAAAATTGAAATTGATACCCGCACTGGCGAATACCGCAGTCGTGCTAACTAATTTCTGAGCTTACTCACTAAAAAGCCCGGTACGCCGGGCTTTTTTATTTCCGCTCTCAAGGTCATAATATCGCCATGACCAATGACATCACCCCTGAAATTAGACGTCTCAAAATCGCCGATATCCCGCAACTGATTGAGTGTGTCAAACGCTGCTATGGTGATAGCTACCCTTTTCATGAAATGTACGATCCAGTCGCACTGCAAAAGATTGTGGATGACAAACTCATGCACTCAGTCGTTGCACAGCACCCTGACGGACATTTGATTGGTCATTGCGCACTGACTTTTGATAGCGCTAGCAATACTGCTCCCGAAGCTGGCAAGATGATTGTTGATCCGGACTTCCGGGGCCACCATATTGCAGAAGCCATGGCTAAGAAACGAATTGAGATTGCCAAAGAATTAGATTTAGTAGGATTTTGGACTGACTGCGTAACCAATCACCCCTATAGCCAAGATGAAATGATTGCATTTGGCGCTCAAGAGACGGGTGTTTTATTAGGCGCCGCCCCTTCTCGTGAAATGGCTGGTTTACAAAACTTTACCGATACTAGGATGTCGTTCTTGTCTTGCTACCTTTCTCTGAAAGAGAGCGTAAGCACAATTTATCTTCCACAAAATCACATCGATTTTGTGAGTGATTTAGCAAAAAAGATTCATGTTGATAGAACGATTAACGTATCAAGCGCATTGGGGTCTGGTCAATCAGAATATAGCGTCGCCGTAAATCCTGCGACACAAACAGCCAATATCAAAGTGCAGCATATCGGCAAAGACTTTGCCTTGGCCATCAGTTCGGAGCTTACAAAGCTTGAGTTACAGAACTTAGCCTTTACGATGCTAAACCTACCGATATCTCAAGAAGCTGCTGCCCTAGCCTTTTCCCAACTAGAGGATATGGGCTTCTTCTGGGGCGCCTGGCTTCCCAATTATTCAGCGCAAGGTGATGTTTTGCGACTGCAAAAGCTTCATGAATCCGTCAATGTAGATGAGATTATTTGCGCAAGAGCGCAGGGAGAAGACATTAAGAAATATGTCATTTCTGAATGGAATCGAGTTGGCAAAAAATAACTGCAGCCTAAGTGCTGCAGCCCCTATGAAATCAAGTTGAATTGTTTTAGCAAGCCTTTTGCATGTTGATACTGCGCCTCGCCCTGCAAATCATCCCAATTTAACGCTGGTGACTTTGGCATCAATCGGTTTAAACGCTCAATAGATTCTGCTTGCTTTGCTTTTGACACTTTAAGTTTTGACAGTAATTGATCGGCCAGGTCTGGGCGATTGCAAATGAGAACTGCATCGCAGCCTGCATCGAGGGCTAGCTCAGCGCCTTTCACTACAGAACCTGCAACACTCGCACCTTCCATCGATAAATCATCACTAAAGATCACACCCTCAAACCCTAACTCTTGACGCAGAATAGAGTGCAACCAAATCTTGGAGAAGCCTGCAGGATTTTTATCTACTTTTGGATAAATAACATGGGCAGGCATGACTGCCGCCAAGCTAAGATCTAACCATTCATAAGGTTTAGCGTCATCGTTCAAGATTTCTTTTAGCGAACGTTCATCTACGGGAATGGCCACATGAGAATCTGCTTTTGCCCAACCATGCCCAGGAAAGTGCTTTCCACAGTTCGCCATATCGGCTAAACGCAGGCCTTCATTTAAGCTCTTTGCTAACGCAAATACGATTTGCGGATCTCGACTAAAGGATCGGTCGCCAATGACGCCGCTACGACCAAAATCCAAATCCAGCACTGGAGTAAAACTAAAGTCGACACCACATGCACGCAGTTCGGCAGCCAGTACATAACCACAGGCAGTGGCAGCTGCCATTGCTAAGGCTGCAGATTCTGCTGCGTGTGTAGATTTATTTTTTGAGGACCATAACTCACCTAATTTACGCATTGCAGGAAGATGGGTAAATCCATCAGTTTTGCAACGTTGTACACGTCCACCCTCATGATCGATCGAAATCAAAACATCAGGACGCAGTTTCTTAATGGCCGCAGTTAATTTAATGAGCTGCTGACGATTAGCAAAGTTCCTGCCAAACAAAATGACGCCACCTGTCAAGGGATGCAAAATTCTTTGTCGATCTTGTACATTTAACTCAAGACCAACGACATCAAGCGTTACTGGTCCTGGGTTGGAGGGGGATTTGCTCATCAATATCCTTGTGATTTTTAGATTGATTTTTGAACAACGATGACATGGGCAATTGCCATGTCTTGCTCATCACTTACCGTCACTTGCGCTTCCCACTGACGCTCCTCCATAAATTGGGCTAGCGCCCCAAGGTAAGAAGTGAAAGGCTTTCCACTGGGTTCATTGAGCGTTTGCAAAGACCGCCAAGTCATCGGCATTCTCATGCCTAGACCAATCGCCTTGGAGAAAGCTTCTTTAGCAGCAAAGCGGGTAGCCAAAAAAGCCATGCCACGTTTGTGATTTCTGGAAAGTCGGTGCTTGAACACTAACATCTCATCAGGGCCTAAGACTTTTGCAGCAATGCGGCCTTGCGTACGATCATAAGCGGCTTGTAAGCGCGCTATCTGCAAGATGTCTGTACCAATACCGATGATCATGTATATATTTAAACCTATTACGCTTTAGATGAGGCCTGCATGCGTCCTTGAACCATCAAGGACTTCATATCCAATATGGCTTTTTGCCAACCTTTGAACAAAGCTTCTGCCACAATCGCGTGCCCAATATTAAGCTCTGATAAATTGGAAATGGCTGCTATTGGCATCACGTTCCCTTCGTGGAGACCATGCCCTGCATTCACCCTTAACCCAATACTCACCCCATATTCGGCTGCCTTTTGAATGCGCTCTAGCTCTTTCTTCTGTTCTTGACCCGTAACATCGGCGTAGCGTCCAGTATGAAGCTCAATCACTGTAGCGCCCACTTCTTTAGCAGCAGCTATTTGTTTGACATCGGGATCAATAAACAAGGACACTCGAATACCAGCCTCTTGCAACTGTTTAGTGGCGAGTTTCACAGCATCATAGTGACCCAATATATCTAAGCCCCCCTCAGTAGTTACCTCTTCACGCTTTTCAGGAACTAAGCACACATCATGTGGTTTGACCTGACAAGCAATCTTGATCATTTCTGGGGTCACTGCACATTCCAAATTCATGCGGGTTTTAATTAAGGGTCGCAACGCCAATAAATCTGCATCATTAATATGGCGGCGATCTTCACGCAAATGCAGGGTAATTAAATCTGCGCCAGCCTCTTCTGCTAAGCGCGCGGCTTTCAATGGATCAGGGTAAGCGGTACCCCGAGCATTACGCAAAGTGGCAACGTGATCAATATTGATACCAAGTTCGAGGGCTTTAGGCACTGTCATCTCTGTAGATTACTAGATTTTCTTGAGATCAATCAAAATTTGACGGGTAGTCAAGACCTGATCCTGAAGGTGTAAGCCCAATAAGAAACGCATGAGTTGCTTGCTCTCAGAAAGAGTTTCTGAATCTGAGAAATCTCCGGCTGCAATTGCTAAGAGAGATTTTCCATTGAGGACAGGCCAATGCCCAGGGTCATCTGCCAGAGCAGGCCGAATACCTCGCTCTGGTTGATAAACATATTGCTCACCTGCCATAGGTGCAGCATTAGTCTCAACGCAGCGATCCAATGCAGCTGCATAACCTGTCTGCTGTAATAAGATTAACTCAAAGGGACGCAGGATTTCTTCTAAGCCTTTGGACTCAAACTCAAGATTGGAGAGCGCGTTAATTGTCTGAGAGTAAGAATCGTAGAGTTTTTCATACTCATCCTCGCGAGCTAAAAACTTTACCAAGAGCTCGTTGAGATAAAAGCCACAGAGTAAAGCATCTCCGACCAATGAAGGCATGCCGCCAACCCATTCAGACTTCGTGAGCGTGCGTAATTCGGATTTTCCACTCCAAGATACTAATAGCGGTTGAAAGCGCTGTAATACTGGACGCAAAGTGGAGTGTGGGCGTTTAGCTCCCTTGGCAATCAAGGCCATACGACCGTGCTGCCGAGTAAACACATCCAAAATTAAGCTTGTTTCCTTATAGGGAATGCTGTGCAGTACAAAAGCAGGTTCGTCAGCAACACGAATCGAGGCCATGGTCTTTATTCCAGACCTTGTGCCCGTAACTCAGCACGATCATCTGCCCAGCCGCGCTTCACCTTGACCCAAGTCTCTAAAAAGACTTTGCCGTCGAATAACTTTTCCATGTCAATTCGGGCATCGGTTGAAATTTTCTTCAAACGCTCACCCTTTTGACCAATGATCATAGCTTTATGACTATCGCGATCAACCAAAATGGTGGCAGCAATACGGCGCATCTTGCCATCCATCTTAAATTGATCAATCACCACGGTACTCGTGTAAGGCAACTCTTCGCCAGTAAAGCGAAATATCTTCTCACGCAGAATCTCTGCTGCTAAGAAGCGCTCACTACGATCCGTGATGGTGTCGCCATCGTATACAGGGGGCGATTCAGGTAAATAACCCTCTAGGACATCGAGTAGTCTTTGAATATCGCCTGGACTCTTTGCGCTCATTGGAACGATTTCAGCAAACTCGCATTTCCCTTGATCTTCGTGTCCACCTAACTCAGTCCAAGGCTGACTCATCTCTTTCATGAAATTGAGCAAAGCCTGGTCTCGCTCAGATGGAGTCTGAAAGCGGCTATTAAACAGATCTAATTTATTGAGCACTAATACAACTGGTAAATCATTCGGGAGCAGGCGAAGCACTTTCTTATCATCTTCGCCATAGTAGCCAGCCTCAACTACAAAACAAGCAACGTTAACATCTTGTAATGCCGTGGTAACTGTGCGATTGAGTGCCTTGTTTAGCGTGTTCATCAAACGTGTTTGAAAGCCGGGCGTGTCTATAAAAATAAACTGGGCCTCTTCACGATTTTGAATTCCTAAAATGCGGTGACGGGTCGTTTGTGCTTTACGAGAAGTAATGCTGATCTTTTGACCGACCAAGGCATTGAGGAGTGTTGATTTGCCCATATTGGGACGCCCAACAATGGCGATAGTGCCGCATCTAAACACGATTAGCCCTTCAGCTTGAGGTTCAACTGCTCTTCAGTCACTTCTTTCTTGGCCGCTTTTTTCTTGGCCGACCGAGTTTTCTTTGGTTTGCGTGATTCTTGTGGCAATGCTTTAAGCACTGCGATTAAAGCAATTTTTGCGGCAACCTGTTCAGCAGCACGACGCGAGGCGCCCTCACCTTTGACAGATACCTTCAGACTCGGAATTAAACACTCCACTTCGAATTGCTGGTTATGCGCAGCACCCGTTGTACCGGTCACGTTGTAAGTAGGCAGCGGCAATTGATAGCCTTGCAAGCACTCTTGCAAAAGCGTTTTGTCATCTTTGCCCAAGGTCATTGGATCAACCTGAGCCAAGATAACGGAATAGAGTTTTCGCAGGCAAGCTTTAGCGGATTCAAAACCGCCATCTATAAAGATAGCGCCCGTGACTGCCTCCAAGGTATCGGCCAATATAGAAGGTCGACGAAAGCCACCACTCTTCAATTCACCTTCGCCTAAGCGTAAATAATCAGATAAAGATAGGGTTTGGGCTATCTCATACAGGGCTTGTTGCTTCACGAGATTTGCGCGCACGCGAGAAAGATCACCCTCATCTAAATCTGAGTAACGCTCATAAAGCATTTCTGCTACTACGCAATTGAGAATCGAGTCACCCAAAAACTCCAAGCGCTCATTATTCTTTTTACTGTGACTGCGATGGGTTAGCGCCTGATTTAAGAGCTCGGCTTTTTTAAAGTTATACCCAAGACGCTCTTGAAGGGGTGCAGTATCAATGACGGCGCGTGCACACATGATATTTACTCAAAGCCCCCAATGCGGCCCAGGTTGCCTAGGTTAAGCCAAACAAAGAAAGCCTTACCAACGAGATTTTTATCGGGCACAAATCCCCAGTAACGAGAATCTGCGCTGTTATCTCGGTTATCGCCCATGGCGAAGTAGTGGCCCGGCGGTACTTTGCAAGTCAGCCCAGATTGCTGATACTGACAAAATTCAGCGCCAGGAAAACGCTCAGTTGGGAAAACGCCAGCAGGACGATCAGGATCATTCAAAATGTCATGCTGATTGCCGCCTAAATCCGCTGGAAAGGTTTCAGTGAAGCGCTTGGCATAACGCATATTTTCAGGATCGAGATAGGGTTCGCCACCGCTATATTGCAAAGGCTGCCCATTAACTGTCAGGCGCTTATCTTCGTATGCAATCACATCTCCTGG
This sequence comes from uncultured beta proteobacterium, assembly GCA_903835865.1. Taxonomy (GTDB): domain Bacteria; phylum Pseudomonadota; class Gammaproteobacteria; order Burkholderiales; family Burkholderiaceae; genus Polynucleobacter. Next base: position 9,071 of record CAILON010000269.1, on the reverse strand, counting down.
GAGTCCAACCACTCGCTTAATGTAATCCACGGATTCATCACGTGGATAGCGGAAGACTACTACATCGCCACGTTTTGGTGATCCCAAATCAATCACCTTTTGATTTAACACTGGCAAACGAATACCGTAGGTGAATTTATTCACCAGAATAAAGTCGCCAATTTGTAAAGTCGGAATCATGGAGCCCGAGGGAATTTTGAATGGCTCCGCGATAAAAGAGCGCAACACAAATACTGCACAAATGACTGGGAAAAATCCTGCCGTGTACTCAAGCCAAAGCGGCATGCGATCAATGCCAACCAGCTTTCTTTGTGGCGCAAAGTACATCTTGTCAGCAACCCAAGCAATGCCGGAAACAATCACCAAGATAAAGAGAATGAGGGCAAAGTTCATTAGCCTTCTACCTGCAAAATAGCCAAGAAGGCTTCTTGTGGAATCTCGACGTTACCCACTTGCTTCATGCGCTTCTTACCTTCTTTTTGCTTCTCTAATAATTTACGTTTACGAGAGATATCTCCCCCGTAGCATTTAGCCAAAACGTTTTTACGCAAAGCTTTCACGTTTTCACGAGCAACAATATTGCTGCCAATCGCAGCTTGAATCGCTACATCGAACATTTGACGTGGAATAATTCCGCGCATCTTGGAGACTACTTCACGGCCACGGTGTTGGCTATTGCTCCTATGAACAATTACCGACAGAGCATCTACACGATCACCGTTAATTAAGATATCTACCTTCACAACATCTGCTGGGCGATATTCCTTAAATTCATAATCCATCGAAGCATAACCACGAGAGATCGATTTGAGACGGTCAAAGAAATCGAGCACAATCTCTGCCATCGGTAATTCATAGGTGAGCTGTACTTGTCGACCAAGGTAATTCATACCCGTCTGAATTCCCCGCTTACCAACGCACAGGGTAATGACTGAACCAACATACTCTTGAGGCATATAGAGGTTGACAGTAACAATCGGTTCCATGATCGTATCGACCTTACTGGTCTCAGGCATCTTAGATGGGTTATCGATCATTAAGATGGTGCCATCAGATTGCTGAACTTGGTAGACCACTGTTGGAGCAGTCGTAATCAAATTCATGTCGTACTGGCGCTCTAAACGCTCTTGCACGATCTCCATATGGAGAAGGCCTAAGAATCCGCAACGAAAACCAAATCCTAAAGCTTGAGAAACCTCTGGCTCATATAAGAGGGAAGCATCATTCAACTTAAGCTTCTCTAAAGACTCGCGCAATTGGTCGTACTCACTAGCCTCAACGGGATAGAGACCAGCAAAGACTTGCGGTTTAACCTCTTTAAAGCCAGGCAGCGGTTGAGCAGCGGGAACTCGTCCTTGTTGCCCAGGAGAATGCGTCACTGTGTCGCCTACCTTGGCAGCGTTTAATTCTTTAATGCCGGCAATCACAAAGCCCACTTGACCGGCAGATATCTCCGGACGATCAACCGACTTCGGACTAAATACCCCAACGTGCTCGACTAAGTGAGAAGAACCATTGGCCATCAAGGTAATTTTGTCCTTCGGTTTAAGTGTGCCATTCACAACACGCACCAACATCACTACGCCAACGTAGTTATCAAACCATGAGTCAATAATCAAGGCTTGCAATGGGTCCGCAGCATTGCCTGCTGGTGGAGGTACCCTAGCAATCATTTCCTCGATCACATCCTGGACACCTAGGCCCGTTTTAGCTGAACAGGTGACTGCTTCAGACGCATCAATACCAATGACATCTTCAATTTCTTTTTTAGCACGCTCAGGATCTGCTTGTGGCAAGTCAATCTTATTAAGCACTGGTACAACTTCAACACCCAACTCAAGCGCCATATAACAGTTAGCGACCGTTTGCGCCTCAACACCCTGACTAGCATCAACTACCAACAGTGCGCCTTCGCATGCCGATAAGGAGCGACTGACTTCATAAGAAAAGTCTACGTGCCCTGGTGTATCAATGAGATTGAGGTTGTAGGTTTTGCCGTCTTTAGCTTTGTAACTCAAAGCGGCTGTTTGGGCTTTAATCGTAATACCGCGTTCACGCTCGATATCCATTGAATCGAGGACTTGAGCCTCCATCTCGCGATCAGATAGACCACCGCAAATCTGAATAATGCGATCGGCGAGCGTTGATTTGCCGTGATCGATGTGAGCGATGATAGAAAAATTGCGGATTAAATCCATAGCGTCTTATTAGGTCATTCAAAAAACGCCTTGTCAGAACGCACCACAATGATGCGCTGCAAAAAGTCGTCTTAGAGGGATTGTAATGGGTGGCGCTGCTTTAGCGCCGAACCCCATATTTAGGCCTAAATTGGGCTTATTTTGGTCTTACTGGAATGACTAAGGTGCTGTCTGCGCGGCGAATAAAGACTGGGACGGACTTATTGGCATCTAAGCCCTTAACGAGGGCCTCAAACTGCTTCACACCCGTTATATCGGCATCCCCAACGCGAATAATGACATCTCCTGGACGAATACCTACTTTTGCCAAAGCCCCATCGCCTAGGGCAGTCACTTCAATACCCCCTTTGACGTTGAGTTCTTTCTTCTTAGCATCCGATAACTCAATCACAGTCACACCCAAAGTATTTGTACCTGCAACATTTGGGGCGGGGGCATCTGCCTTCTTCGCTGCAGCTTGAGTTGTTTCGCTATCGCCAACGGTCACCGGTAGTTCTCGAGTGGCACCCTTGCGCCAAACTTGCACAGTTGCGCTGCTGCCCGGCTTTGTCTCCCCAACCAAACGCGGTAGATCGGTTGATTTGGCAATTTCACGGCCATTAAAACTCAGAATAACGTCACCGGATTCAATACCACCAATTGCGGCTGGACCACCTGGATCAACATTGCGCACATAAGCACCACGAGGTTTACCTAAGCCTAAACTCTCGGCAACTTCTTTAGTCATCTCACCTAAAGCGACACCAATACGACCACGGGTCATTTTTCCATTGGTACGTAATTGATCGGCAACACGCATCGCCTCATCAATAGGAATTGCAAAAGAGATACCCATGTAACCGCCAGAGCGGCTGAAAATTTGGGAGTTAATGCCAATTGCTTGGCCTGCAGTATTGAGAAGGGGGCCACCTGAGTTTCCAGGATTGACCGCAACGTCGGTTTGAATAAAAGGCAAATAGTCCCCAGTGTCACGACTCTTAGCTGAGACTATCCCAGCAGTCACCGTATTCTCAAGACCAAAAGGCGAACCAATGGCAAGAACCCATTCACCTACTCTCACTCTTGATGAATCACCTAAAGGTAACTTTGGTAAATCGCGTGCATCTATTTTTACAACTGCCACATCAGTACGTTTATCCATACCTAACAACTTGGCTTTAAATTCGCGCTTATCTGTCAAGGTGACATAAATTGTCGTTGCACCCTCAACAACGTGTGCATTGGTCAAAATCAAACCATTGGATTCAATAATGAATCCTGAGCCAACACCACGATCAGATTCTTGTGGTTTACCTGGATTAGGTTGAGCCTGTTTAGGATTATTGGGCACACCTGGAATAGGCACACCAAAGAAACGGCGAAAGAATTCCGCTTGATCTTCAGGCATTCCTGGAACGCCACCCTGGGTCTGTTGAACCACCACTTTTTCAGTCGTTCGAATATTAACGACCGCTGGACTCGCTCTTTCAACCAAATCAGCGAAATCAGGAATAGTGACCCGCGGATTTTGCGCAGAGGCAATCGGGATAAACGAAATCTGACCCAGGCTCAAAATAGCCAAGAGCGCAATAAAGTACTTTTTCATAATGCTAGGCCTACTTGGTAAAAACCAAAAAAGTGGAGATAAAGAGAATATTAGGTCAACTTGCCAAAAATCAAGGTGCCATTAGTACCACCAAAGCCAAAGTTGTTTTTAACCGCATGGTCAATCCTCACGTCCCGGGCAGTATTGGCGCAGTAGTCCAGGTCGCATTCGGGGTCTTGATTGAAGATATTGATGGTTGGAGGAGATTTCTGGTTGTGAAGCGCCAGAATGGTGAAAACAGACTCCAAGCCGCCAGCACCGCCCAAAAGGTGACCAGTCATCGACTTAGTAGAGTTAATTAAAGCCTTTTTGGCATGATCACCCAAAGCCGCCTTAATGGCTTCAGTTTCATTCTTGTCACCTAAAGGTGTAGAAGTACCGTGCGCATTTAAGTACTGAATTTGGTCTGGATTTAAGCCGGCATCGCGCATGGCATTGACCATACAACGGCGTGGGCCATCCATATTCGGTGCAGTCATGTGATACGCATCACCACTCATACCAAAACCAAGCAGTTCGCAATAGATTCTTGCACCACGGGCTTTTGCATGCTCATACTCTTCAAGCACAACAACGCCAGCACCTTCGCCAAGAACAAAACCATCGCGGTCTTTATCCCAAGGACGTGATGCAGTCGCTGGATCATCGTTACGGGTAGAAAGCGCTCTCGCTGAAGCAAAGCCACCAACACCTAAAGCAGAAATCGTAGATTCAGCGCCACCGGCAACCATCACATCTGCATCGCCATACTGAATTAAACGTGTGGCCAAACCAATGCTATGCAAACCAGTAGTACAAGCAGTCACTGCAGCAATGTTTGGACCTTTAAGACCAAACAAAATACTGAGGTGTCCAGAAATCATATTAATGATGGAACCTGGAACAAAGAATGGCGAGATGCGACGAGGGCCGCGGGCCAACAACTCAGCACCGGTTTCTTCAATCATCGGCAAGCCACCAATACCAGAGCCCACCATCACGCCAACGCGCTCGGCATTTTGCTCGGTAATTTCTAGACCACTGTCACGAATAGCTTGCGTACCTGCAGCGATGCCGTAATGGATAAAAGTATCCATGTGGCGCGCTTCTTTGGCAGAAACATATTCTTCAACGTTGAAATCTTTCACCTCTCCAGCAAAATGCACGCTGAGTGGAGTGTGGTCGAACTTAGTGATAGTGGCAATGCCTGATTTGCCCGCAAGCAAATTAGACCAAGCTACATCAACTGAGTTACCAACAGGTGAGATGAGACCAAGACCGGTGATTACAACCCGGCGTCGGCCATTTGATGCTGACACAGTAATACCTAGGCTAGGGAATTAACCCTGAGCTTTTGATTTAGCGAAGTCGATCGCGAGCTGAACAGTGGTGATCTTTTCAGCTTCCTCATCAGGAATTTCGATGCCGAATTCATCTTCCAATGCCATTACCAGCTCAACAGTGTCAAGAGAGTCAGCGCCCAAGTCGTTCACGAAAGAAGATTCATTTTTGACATCTCCTTCTGCGACGCCCAATTGCTCGGCGACGATTTTCTTAACGCGTTGTTCGATGTTGTCCATTAATTTCCCCAGGGGTTGTAAAAAACGATGGAAAGATTTTATCAGTTCGGCGGATCGAATTAGTAAATTCGCCTAAAAATGACCAAATCCTTACTTTGCCGTTAGGCTAAATATAGTCCGCCATTGACGTGTAGGGTATTACCCGTAATGTAGCCAGCAGCTGGAGAGGCCAAAAATGCCACTGCCTGAGCGACATCCTCAGGACTACCTAGGCGCGCCAAAGGAATGTTCACTTTTAGGGCATTTTGCTGCTCTTCACTCAAAGCACGGGTCATATCGGTGTCAATAAAGCCTGGCGCAACGCAATTAACGGTGATATTTCGACTGCCAATCTCACGCGCCAAAGCACGCGTCATCCCAGAAACGCCCGCTTTTGCAGCCGCATAGTTGGCTTGTCCAGCGTTACCCATATGACCAACAATGGAGGTGATATTAATAATGCGACCGGCGCGCGCCTTCATCATCGGGCGTAAAACTGCTTGGGATAAACGAAATACTGCGCTTAGGTTGGTATCTATGACATCCGTCCACTCGTCACCCTTCATGCGCATTGCCAAGTTATCGCGAGTAATGCCGGCATTGTTCACCAAAATATTGATGCCACCAAAATCTTTCACGATTAAATCAATGATGTTCTCGCAAGCATTTGGCTCAGTGACATTCAAAACTAAACCACGACCACCTGAAGCGGTCAAACGCTCATCAATCGCTTTTGCACCATCAACAGAAGTTGCAGTACCGATCACTTTTGCTCCACATTTCATCAACTCATCTGCAATCGCTTGGCCAATGCCACGCGATGCGCCTGTTACCAAGGCAATTTGTCCGCTTAAGTCGAGGTTCATATTTGTCTTTCGCTTTTCTCTCTATTACTTTTTTATTTGACGCTCGCTAATGCTTCATTCAAGCTAGCTTCATCAAACACTGGTACGCCAGTCACTTGATCATTGATGCGCTTAGCAAGGCCAGCCAAGACCTTGCCTGGTCCACACTCCACGACCTGCGTAATACCCTGCTGCGCCATAGTTTGAATGGTTTCTTGCCAACGAACAGGCTTCGCTGCCTGACGCACTAGAGCATCTTTAATGGCTTCTGGATCATTCAAGATTTCAACATCGACATTGTTAATAACAGAGATTGTCGGTGCTTTAAATTCAATACCAGCCAAGTAACTTTTTAGCTTTTCAGATGCAGGCTGCAACAAAGAAGAATGAAATGGTGCGGATACTGGCAAAGGTAATGCGCGTTTAGCACCAGCTGCTTTTAGCAACTCACAAGCTTTTGTTACTGCATCGCTTGCGCCAGCAATCACCACTTGACCAGGCGCATTAAAGTTCACGGCCTCGACTACGCCACCCGATGCAGCACTTGCTTGGGCACAAACTTTAATCACGGTAGCGTCATCCAAACCCAAAATTGCAGCCATGCCACCAGTACCTACTGGTACTGCACTTTGCATTGCCTGAGCACGAAAACGCACTAATGGCACTGCATCTTTAAATGAAATAACGCCGGCAGCAACCAATGCAGAATACTCACCAAGACTATGGCCAGCCATCACCCTAGGAACTGCACCCCCCGCGGCTAACCAGGCGCGATAAAACGCCACACCAGCAGTCAACATCACTGGTTGAGTATTCGTAGTCAATGACAATGCCTCAGCAGGACCTTCAGCAATTAACTTGGCAACATCTTCACCTAAGGCCTCAGAAGCCTCTTGAAAAGTGGCACGCACTTCAGGGCGCTGCGCAATTGAATTCAACATACCAACTGATTGGGAGCCTTGGCCGGGGAATACAAATGCAAATGTCATGTGAGTATTTTCAAAAGTTATAAGAATTAGTACTTGAGTGCGACTGCACCCCAAGCAAATCCACCACCAACACCTTCTAATAAGAGATATTGTCCACGTTTAATTTGGCCTGAACGTACGCCCGAATCCAAAGCAAGCGGAATCGAAGCAGCTGAAGTATTGCCGTGCTCATGCACAGTCACAATCACCTTATCCATGGACATACCCATCTTTTTGGCGGTGCCTTCCATGATGCGAATATTGGCTTGATGTGGAACTAACCAATCAATTTGTTCTGGTTTGAGATTCGCCTTTTCTAATGCCTCATGAGCCACCTGCTCCAATACTTTGACGGCCAATTTAAAGACTGCTTGACCGTCCATGGTCATGAAGGGTGAACCATGCATCTCACCGTTACCTGTTCGGCCTGGAACGCACAAAATATTGCGTTGACTTCCATCAGCATGAAGTGCAGTCGAGAGAATGCCTGCTTCTGAAGAAGCCTCTAACACTACTGCGCCAGCGCCATCGCCAAACAATACGCAGGTGCCACGATCTTGAAAATCCAGAATGCGTGAAAAAGTCTCCGCACCAATCACCAATACTTTTTTATAAGTACCACAACGAATAAATGCGTCTGCAGTTGCTAGGGCATAAGTAAAGCCTGCGCAGACCGCCTGAATATCAAAAGCGGCGCAAGCAGTATGCGCACCCAATTTATCTTGTAGTACACAAGCTGTACTTGGAAACCCGCCCAAATGATCTGGGGTTGAGGTTGCCAAAATAATGAGGTCTAAATCTTCAGAGGTGATACCCGCACTACTCAGTGCGGCTTGGGCAGCTTTGAGCGCTAAATCACTAGTAAGTTCATTTTCAGCAGCAAAATGTCGCGCAGAAATGCCACTACGCGTTCTAATCCACTCATCGCTAGTCTCTAAGCCATTCTTAGCTAAGCGCTCCACTAAATCTTGATTACTTAAACGCAGCTCTGGGAGATAACTTCCAGTGCCAGCCACTCTTGAGTAAATACTCATTCTTTTATCTCCGCCGTAAACGCACTAGCAATGCGGTCAACCATCCGATTCTTTGCCGCCTCATATGCGCGATCCAAGGCAAAACCAAATGCAAAACGATCTGCAGAGCCATGACTCTTAATCACGCAACCACGCAAACCTAACAATACCGCTCCGTTGTAGCGACGATGATCAACGCGCTTACGTACCCTCAATAAAGGCACCATCGCACAAATTGCCATTAACTTGGTTAACCATGAGCGATTAAATTCTTCTCGAATCATGCCGCTCATCATTTTTGCCAAGCCTTCGCTTGCCTTCAAAACTACATTACCCACAAATCCATCACACACTACGATATCGGTAGTGCCTTTAAAAATATCATTGCCTTCTACGTTGCCATAAAAGTTTAAGTTTGTTTGACGTAATAGCTCGCTAGTTTGTTTAACGACCTCATTACCTTTAATAACCTCTTCACCAATATTCAAAAGACCAATGGAAGGGTTTTGTTTGCCATCCACTACTTGAACCATGACATTGGCCATTTGAGCAAATTGCACTAAGTGCATGGGCTCACAGTCAGCATTCGCACCCAGATCAAGCATGGTTGTACCACCACCCAATTCATTTGGTATGGCAGTAGCAATGGCCGGGCGATCAACACCCTCAAGGGTTTTCAGAATGTAACGTGAAATCGCCATCAGGGCGCCAGTATTGCCCGATGAAATCACTGCGTCAGCTGCACCCTCTTTTACTCGCTCGATAGCAACACGCATTGAGGAGTCTTTTTTTCGACGCAAAGCAACCTCAATGGGATCGTCCATTAAAACGACTTCGCTGGCGGAAACAATTTGGATGCGCTCAAGCGGCGCTTTAGGAAGCTTACTTAAGGCTTGCTGAATTAAGTTGGAATCACCTACCAAT
>CAILON010000268.1 GCA_903835865.1 uncultured beta proteobacterium | reverse complement strand
GGGGTTGATGATATTGCTGCTCTCCTAGAAAAAGCTGCTTACGCACCAAGTAATGCGCGTTACAAGGTTTACATGATTGACGAGGTGCACATGCTCACCAATCATGCCTTTAATGCCATGCTCAAAACTCTAGAAGAACCCCCAGAGCACGTTAAATTTATTCTGGCAACAACCGACCCGCAAAAGATCCCTGTCACCATTTTGTCCCGATGCTTGCAGTTCAACCTCAAGCAAATGCCAGTACCACTCATTGTTGAGCATTTAGAAAAGGTACTCGCTGCAGAAAAAGTGGAGTACGAAGTCAATGCCTTGCGTGTTTTAGCTAAAGCAGCCCAAGGCTCGATGCGCGATGCTTTATCACTCACTGATCAAGCCATTGCTTATGCCGCTGGCAAAGTGAGTGAAGAATCAGTGCGCGGCATGCTCGGCACCTTAGATGATGCCTATCTCATTCGGATTCTGGACAACTTAATTGCCAAGGATGGCGCAAGCCTCTTAGCTGTTGCAAATGAAATGGGTGAGCGCAGTATGTCTTTCTCATTAGCACTGCAAGATCTCTCTAGCCTTCTGCAAAAGATTGCGGCAGCACAAGTAGTTCCAGAATCAGTATTAGAAGATTGGCCAGAAGCAAGCGAGATTCGTCGCCTAGCTACCCAGTTCACTAAAGAAGAGGCACAACTCTTCTACCAAATCACCATCACGAGTCGTCCTGATTTATCACTCGCACCCGATGAGCAGACTGGCTTTGCTATGACGCTGCTGCGCATGTTGGCATTTCGTCCGGGAAGTAGTGGCAGTGGAGGAGGCAGTACTGCACCAACCTCATCATCGCCACCAGTAAATACAGCACGCCCTGCATCTGCAGCTACTGCAGTACCCGCTGCTAAAGCATCCGCGCCCGCCTCCACATCGGCACCTGCGCCTGCAGCTAAATCCGCTCCCGCACCTACAGCTAGCAAACCTGTAGCTTCTGCTCCGGCATCTGCCACCGCAACTACTCCAGTTGGCAACTCAGCAGATCGCCCTGACTGGCATAGCTTGATGCGCCAAATACCTGTTAAAGGGATGGTGCAACAGTTAGCGTTTCAGACAGAGTTACAAGATTGGGTAGATTCAGCAACGGGTGTGCGCGCAACTATCGTCACACCAATGCCACAGTTAGCTTCGGAAGCCTCTATTGGAAGATTGGCTGATGCCCTCACTGCGCACTTCGGTAAGCCGGTCAAGATCCTGATTGAAAAGGGTGAAGTGGAAGGCAAGACAGTTGCTAAGGTCGATGCTCAGATTCATCAAGAGAAAAGAATGAATGCGGAGCAAATGATTGCAGCTGATCCATTTATTCAGCAGTTAGAAAAAGAGTTCGGTGCCAAAGTGGTTGGTGGCTCAGTCAAGCCGTTGTAATACGGCCTCTTTAAAGATACGTAAATTATTAATTCACTCTATAGCCCTTAAGGAAAAGAAGCGATGATGAAAGGTGGACTTGCTGGTCTCATGAAACAGGCTCAGCAGATGCAAGAGAAGATGAAAGTAGCGCAAGAGCAATTGGCTGCCTTAGAGGCGACTGGCCAAGCGGCTGGCGGCTTAGTCAAGGTAAGCATCTCTGGTAAGTACGAACTCAAGCGGGTACAAATTGATCCAGGTGCAATGGATGATCGCGAGATGTTAGAAGACTTGATCGTCACTGCCTATACAGAAGCATTCAAACAAGTAGAAGCAGCAAGCGCACAGATGATGTCTGGTGCTACTGCTGGTATGCCAATGCCCCCGGGCTTTAAGTTACCTTTCTAAGCTAATTGATTTAATTCATTTATGGCACGCATAGAAGCACCTGTTGATGCACTCGGTCGTTTGATCGAGGCTTTGCGCGTGCTACCAGGAGTAGGTCCCAAGTCTGCACAGCGGATGGCATTTTATCTTTTGCAACATGATCGCAATGGTGCTGCTGTACTCGCACAGTCACTGGGCGAGGCAGTCGAGACTGTAGGACACTGCGCTCGTTGCAATACGTTTTCTGAAACCCAAATCTGCGTTACCTGTTCAGATGGGCGTCGTGATCCAGCGCTTCTCTGTATTGTAGAAACGCCTGCAGATCAAGTGATGGTGGAGCAGACCTTAAGTTTCAAAGGCAATTACTTTGTATTAATGGGCCGTCTCTCACCACTCGATGGCATGGGC
>CAILON010000267.1 GCA_903835865.1 uncultured beta proteobacterium | reverse complement strand
TTCAGCGCGAGCAGTTGCGCGAATCGATGCATATTCGAAATCGACAAACCTGAGACCGACTAATAAAGTATCAATCCCAGGAATGACATCAAGTAACCATGATGGAGAGCGCGATAATAAGAGTTCGCATAAGCTATGTATCTTAATGAGAGCATCTGCAGCCTCTCTAAAATCTACCAATAGAGCAGCGTCACCCAAATTGAGAATATCAACCTTAGAAACTGGTTTCCTTGATTGTTTTAAAACCATTGCCTTTACTTAATTTCTTTTTGCAAGAACTGGTCAGGTAACCAAGTGACTAATTCTGGCCATATAGTAATCAAAGCAACTGCCACCACCATCATGGCAAAAAATGGCAACGATACTTTAGCAATGTAATTACTATCTTTTCCGGTCATGCTTTGTAGGACGAATAAATTAAATCCAACCGGTGGGGTCACTTCTGCAATTTCTACCAGCAACACAATAAAGATACCGAACCAAACCAAGTCAAAGCCTGCCGCTTGTACCATGGGCAGCACAGTCACTGTGGTCAACGCAATCATTGATATGCCATCCAAAGCAGTGCCCAGCAAGATATAAATAACAGTGAGAACTAAGATTAAAGCCCAAGGTGAAAGATGCATACTTTGCACCCATTCAGCTAGGCCTCTTGGTATTCCGGTATAACTCATCACAATCGATAGAAAAGAAGTGGCTCCCAATACAAACATAATCATGGCAGTAAGTCGCGTAGCCGAAAGCAAGCTCTCCCAAAAATTAGTCCAAGACAAATTCCGCCCAACTGCAGCCAAAATTAAGGAGCCAACAACCCCATAGGCAGCTGCCTCAGTCGCGGTAGAGTACCCGGCAAGCATTAACCAAGCGATAAAAATAATCAAAGCCGTGCATGGCATTAATTGCGCAATGGAATGCAGGCGCTGGCGCAAAGAGTACTTCTCAGCTGGAGGTGTTTTATCTGGATTAAGAAGAGCCCAAACAATAATGTATCCAGAAAACAGGCCCATTAATATGGCGCCTGGAATAAAGCCGGCTAAAAAGATGCGAATAATAGATTGATCTGCAGCGACTGCATACACCACCATGGTGATTGATGGTGGAATCAGAATGCCTAAAGTGCCGGCGCAGGATAAAGATCCAAGGGTAATTTTTTCGTCGTATCCGCGCTTTGTAAGCTCAGGCAATGCGGACTTCGCAATTGTGGCGCAGGTAGCTGCGGAAGAGCCCGAGACTGAGCCAAAAATTCCACAGCCCAAAATATTTACATGCATCAATCTACCTGGTAACCAATTTAGCCAAGGTGAAAGGCCAGTAAACATCTGCTCTGATAGCTTGGTTCTAAAGAGGATCTCCCCCATCCAAACAAATAAGGGCAAAGAAGCCAAGGTATACGATGAGCTTGAATTCCACCAAACATTGGCTAAATTCATCATCGTATCTTTGTCGGAAAAGAATGCTAACCCGAACCATGCAGTAATTGCGACCCCCGCAGGAATCCAAATACCCATCATTAAGAGAAAAGACATTAAGACCAGCAAGATTAAAGCAATCAGGGTAATACTCACAAGGTCTCTCCAAAATCACCAGCACTCAAACGATCTTCAGCCATTTGCTGGTAGCGAGGTTTTTCACCTCTGAGCACTCTTGATAACTCATCAACAACGGCCAAGAAGAAAATCAGGCAGCCAATTGCTGTAAAAATTTGCGGAATCCATAGTGGGACAATGATTTGACCTTGAGAGACATCATTGAAATCCCAGCTTTGATAGACGAATAAAGAAAAAGCAGCTAAGGCAAATAAACAAAAGCCTGACATCACTATGAGGCCAATGATTTCAAGGCGCCTTCTCCATTGCGTATTGAGCGTACCTAAAAAAATCTCAACCCGCACAATCCCCCCGTGCTGAAATGTTTGGGCCAATATGAGAAATGCGGAAGCAGCGCAAAGCCAGGCTATTAAGTCATCGGCGCCCCGTAAATTAATCCCAAACTCGCGGGATAAAGACATCGACACCATCAAAATGCAAATGCTGAGAATGCATAAGGCCGCCAGTGCGGCGGCCCCTTGAATCAAGCCATCTAAGAGACGGCCATAATAACTTCGTGATGTAGGCATAAAATTTTATTTCTTAAATTCTTCAATAATTTTTTGTCCTTCATCGCCAGCAGAACGAATCCATTCCGCGACCATGATTCGGCCAACCCTATCCAAATCGTTCTTCAGTTGCGGTGTTGGCTTCTGTACGGTCATGCCATTCTTGGCCAAGGTTTCGTTATAGAGCTTAGTCTTTTCTTCAGAAACTCTAGTGCCGCGCTTTTCTGCTTCAGCACAGGCCTTCAATAATGCTGTTTGTGTTGGCTTATCTAAGGCATCAAATGCTTTTTGATTCACCATCAAAATATTCTTGGGCAACCAAGCATCGACTTCGTAGTAATACTTCAAGCTTTCCCAAGCTTTGATATCTACACCTGTTGCACCTGAGGTCATCATGGAATTGATAGTGCCCGTTGCCATCGCTTGAGCCAGATCAGCTACCTGAACGGTTACTGGCTGTGCACCTACTAATTCAGCGATCTTAGAAGTTGCTGGGTTATAAGCCCTCCACTTCAAGCCCTTCATATCAGCACCTGAGTTAATCGGATTCTTGGAATACAAACCTTGTGGAGGCCAAGGCACCGCATAAACAACCTTCAATCCTTGCTTTTGCAAGGCAGCTTCGGTGGCGCCCTTGGAGAGCCTCCAGAGTTTTGCAGATTCTTTATAACTAGTCGCTAAGAATGGAATGGAATCCACGCCAAAAATTGGGTTTTCATTGGCAAGAACAGAGATAAGAACTTCGCCCATTTGAGCTTGGCCAGTTTGAACGGCACGCTTAATACCGTTTGCAGGGAATAAGGATCCGTTGGGATGAACAACGATCTTGAGCTTGCCATCAGTTGCCTTATCAACGTCAGCAGCCAATT
>CAILON010000266.1 GCA_903835865.1 uncultured beta proteobacterium | reverse complement strand
TTTGATTCGCAATGGAATCATTACGGTATATGGCGGTTGGCTTTTGGCAATTGCCTTTTTTGGCGTAATTGCGATGTACACGCTAAAGGGCTCGATCAAATTGCATGCGCCTCTTTCGGGCTCTAAGATTAAACGTTTTAATGGCTTTGATCGTTTGGTTCATTGGACGATGGCCGGAAGCTTTTTAGCTCTTGCGTTCACTGGCCTGCTGATTCTCTACGGAAAATTCTTCGCATTGCCTTTAATGGGCGGCATGGCTTATGGCTCGTTCTTGATGCTTTGCAAGAGTGTCCATAACTTTACGGGCCCACTATTTACTTTATGTATTGTGATTTTCTTCTTCTTATTTGTTCGCAAGAACATCTTTGGAGAGGGTGACATGGCATGGCTTCTATCTTTTGGCGGTATTTTCTCTGGCAAACATGTTCCCGCAGGATTCTTTAACTTTGGCGAAAAGTTTTGGTTCTGGTTTGGGATGGTTTTCTTGGGCCTCATAATCTCCGCATCAGGTTTTGTGCTCGATATGATCGTGCCCTTTATGGACATTCAATATTGGCGCGGCACGATGCAGCTGGCCAATATCATTCATAGCTCAGGAGCTGTATTGATGACTGCTATGGCCATGGGACATATCTACATCGGAACGATCGGTATGCAAGGTTCAATTGATGGCATGAAGACTGGCTATGTAGATGCTACTTGGGCTAAAGAGCATCATGAGATTTGGTACAACAAGATTAATAAATAAGGACAAAGCCATGAAAAAAATCATTGCTTTTACAATCTGCGCCATCGCTTCTGCAACAGCGCTCGCAACCTTGCCGCCCTTGTCTCCAGAGGCGCAAGAGGTCGCTAACCTAGCAAAAGCTAAATCTGCCTATGGTGATCGCGTTGGCGCTTATCAACTATGCCAATCACAGAACCGAGTGGCTGATAAATTTAAAATGTCCGGCACGCCCGCACCCGCTGCGTGCGTAGCACCGCCACCATTTGTGGCGCCAGTAGCAGCTGCACCAGCACCAGCAAAATAATTATTCAGACAGTAGTTCTTGATGTAAGTAGCGTTTAGCTGCTTGTGTTTGAGGATTTAAGAAGAAGGGGCCCACGGGTCCCTTTTCTTTTATCTCACCACCATCGATGAAGATGATGTATTGGGCAAGTCTTTGTACTTGAGCGAGCTGATGAGATGAAAAAATGACATCCGTCCCATTCCGATCAAACTCATGAATAATTTGTTCTACTTGCTCTGTAGCATTGGGATCAAGGTTGGCGGTGGGTTCGTCTAACAATACAAGGTTGGGCCTTTGTAGTAGAGCCCTTCCCAGACAAAGTTTCTGCCTCTCTCCAGCAGAGAGTTTGTGAGCGGGGCTTGAGGCAAGGGCGCTCAAACCAACTTTATCTAGTATTCGATTGACATCCGCTGCGCTGATATTAGGATCTACATCAGCAACCATGCCCATATTGGTTCTGGCAGAAGCTTTGATCATTGGCGTGTGATGTAAAACTAGCGCGGTACTGGTATCAAATGAATAGGATACCGAACCGGTATCCGGTTTAATCAGACCATCCAATAGTTTTAAGAGAGTAGTTTTACCTGCGCCATTTGGCCCAATGCATGCCGTGATTCTGTCTGCGGGAATGATGGCATGCGGAATATCTAGAATGGTTTTGCCATTACTAATTACCGTGATATTTTTCAGCTCAATGAACTTCACAAATTGATCTGCTAGATTATCCATAGCGACGCTCCGCAACTTGACGAACTGCAAAAGTAAATAAATTTGCCAGCAGAACTATAGTTAATAGGACAATCCCTAGGGCTAGGGCAAGCGGTAAATCACCTTTGCTAGTTTCTAATGCAATCGCAGTAGTCATGGTTCTGGTGGAATGATCAATATTGCCACCCACAATCATGACGGCGCCTACCTCGGATATCGCTCTTGCTAGACCAGCAAGAATCGCAATCGTCAAAGAGAAACGACAGTCCCAGATGAGCCATTTAAAACGGGATAGCGGTGGCAAGCGAAGACTCATAAAGGAATCGCGGTGAATGCGCCAGGAGTCTTCAAGAATCTGCCTGCTTAGAGCTGCAATTAAGGGGGTTGTCAGGAGTGTTTGGGCTACGATCATCCCCTTGGGGGTAAAGAGCCATCCCCAAGCGCCTAGGGGCCCAGAACGAGAGAGCATGAGGTAGACCAGAACACCAATAATGACTGTCGGGACACCCATGAGCGTATTAAGGGTCACAATAATTGCCTTTTTGCCCTTAAATTCCTCTGTGGCCAACAAGGCGCCGACTGGAAGACCCAGCAAGGTGCCAAACAAAAGTGCCGTAAGACTAACCTGTAGGGAGACGAGCACAATGCCGATTACCCCACCATCTAAGTGGGTAAGTAGGATGAGGGCATCATGAAAAGCAGTTAGCATGCGTTCGATTCTATCAAGGGGATGGCAAAATGGACTTAATAAGAGATATAACCCTAATTTGACCTATGGCCCAAGTAGTTTGCCTCTGCAACGAGGTTTTTGATGAAGAACTCCGTGAGTATCTAGATGCTCATCCCATTAACTCGATTGAAGAGTTGCGGGAGCAGGCATCTATTTGCAATAAATGTATGCAGTGCCAAGACTTAGTTGAGGGTGAAATTTATTTAGCCCGCATTCGACGTCAGCATGCTGCAGGACAGACTTAATGAATTCAGAAACTGGCGGTCGCTTTACCGTGATGAGTATGAATGTCCATAAAGGACTTTCTCCTTTGCATCGACACTCGACAATTTATCAGCTGCGCCAGAAAATGCGTAGCCATCACCCAGACCTATTATTTCTGCAGGAACTTCAGCAAGAGCATCGAGGTAGATTGCGCCGCTTCAGTCAGTGGCCTCTAACGGAGCTGACACACTTTTTTTCCGAAGACTTTTGGCATCATTGGCACTACGGTAAGAATGTGGAATATTCTGCAGGCCATCACGGGAATGCCATTCTATCCAAACATCCTATGCACAAAGGGCATAACTACGATATCTCAGCATATCGATTTGAGCGTCGAGGGCTTCTGCATAGCGTTACGCAGTTTGAGGGATTGCATCAACCGATTCATTGCTTTTGTGTGCACTTGGCTTTATTTGAACGCGGCAGAGAGCGACAGCTAGAAGAAATTATTCATTACATTGGGGAGTTGGCTCAAGGTGGCCCAACCATTGTGGCTGGTGACTTTAACGATTGGCGCAATCGAGTGAGTGCACCTATGCAAGCTGCTGGCTTTGATGAAGTATTCGAGGTCTTAACTGGGGCGCCAGCAAAGACCTTTCCCAGTGTTAGACCGATGTTACCAATGGACCGTATTTATGTCCGCGGGTTAAAGATTCATTCAGCGCAAATATTGCATGAGTGGATGAAACTATCAGATCATCTTGGAATTACGGCTGAATTGGAACTGCTATGAATGACCTATTGAGTATATTTTTACATTCAACTTTTGATTTGAGGCTCAATGGACTTCTTTTGGTCCATTTTTTAGTGGTGACTTATTTCATTGGAGTCATCATCTCTGTGAGAAGGCCGGTTGGTGTTGCTTTTGCCTGGATTTTTATTGTGATGAGCTTTCCGATTATCGGCATCAGTCTATATATATTGATTGGTGAGCGTCCTGTAGGTCGGCGTTTAACGCGAAAAATTACTCGCATGAATCGCGAGTACGAGTTGATCACTGAAAAAATGCGACAAGATTCTGCTGGCGATAGACAACAGATGCCGATTGAAGGTAGGGCTCTTAGTCTCTTGGCAGAATCTCAAAATGGCACGCCAGTGGTTTGTGGCAATCGCCTTGAATTGCACACAAATTCATTGCAAATTTTGCAAAAGTTCATTGATGAGATAAATCAGGCTAAGAAAAGTCTTCATATTGAGTTCTATATCTGGGCCCTAGGTGGTGACGCCGATCTTGTTGGTGAGGCTGTTATTGCAGCGGCAAAGCGTGGAGTTAAGTGCCGCGTATTGCTCGACTCCCTTGGAAGTAGCGCCTGGTTTAAGTCGAAATGGCCTGCACGTTTTCGTAATGCCGGTATTCAGGTAACTGAGGCTTTGCCTATTCAGGTTGGACGCTTCCAATTTCGTCGTGCTGATCTTCGCTTACATCGAAAGATCTTTATTGTCGATGGTGCAATTGTATGGACGGGTAGCATGAATATGGTTGATCCCAGAACCTTTAAGCAGGACTCTGGAGTTGGGGAGTGGGTCGATGCCATGGTGCGTGTCGAAGGCCCAGTTGCTGAGCAGTTTGAACTGACGTTTTCGTTCGACTGGAGTGTTGATAATCCCAATATTACCCACTTTGACGATCGTTTGCCTCCTCCATCTCCTTTTGACGGCGCAGCTATAGCTCAAGAGTTAGCTTCTGGGCCGGTATACCGCGATGATATTTTGTACCAAACAATGCTTTCAGCAATTATTGATGCGCGAGAAGAGCTCACTATTACGACACCATATTTTGGTCCTGATGATGGTTTACTTCAGGCGCTAATGGCATCTGCAAGACGAGGCGTTAAGGTCACCTTGATCTTGCCAAAGTTAAATGACTCTACCTTGGTTGCTTGGAGTAGTAAAAGTTATTACGCTGATTTAATGAGTGCAGGCGTTCAGATTGCTGAATTTCATGGTGGCTTATTACACACGAAGAGTTTATTGATTGATAGACGAGTCGCTATTTTTGGCTCAGTCAATTTTGATCAGCGCAGCCTACGTCTCAATTTTGAAATCAGCCTTATTGTGTACAACGAAGACTTTTGCGCTGACCTCAGAAAGTTGATTCAAGCCTATTTAGCCCAATCTGATTATGTTAATCCACAGGTTTGGGCAAAACGGCCACGTTGGCACCATTATTTAGAAAATGCAGCCCATCTCACTTCGCCACTACTTTAAATTGCGCCACTAGAGCGCATATTGGCTATCTCCGCTTTGGCTAGGCCTAATTCTTGCAGAATGGCATCAGTGTGTTCGCCTACTGCTGGGATGGCGTCCATTCGATACTCATAAGAGTTGTTTAATCCAGGGGGCAGTAGAGCTGGGATGCTTCCAGCAGGCGTGTCGACATTCACCCAGCGATCACGATCTTTTAATTGCTGGTGATTCCAAAGACCCTTCATATCATTGAGGCGCGCATTGGCGATCTGCGCTTTTTCTAGCTTGGCAATGACTTGCTCGGTAGTGAGTTTACTAAAGCAGCTATCAATAATTTCCAAGAGCTGGCCGCGCTTTTCATTGCGTTTGAAGTTTTTATCAAATCGTTCATCAAGTGCAAGTGTGGGATTCTCTAGAACGACCTCGCAGAATTGCACCCATTCTCGTTCATTTTGTAAACCTAACATGATGGTTCCGCCATCCCCAGCTTTAAACGGACCGTAGGGGTAAATGGTTGCATGTGATGCACCATTTCTAGGGGGAGGGTCGGCGCCTTCAAAGGCGTAGTACATCGGAAAGCTCATCCATTCACCCAATGCTTCAAGCATGGATACATCAATGACGGAGCCTTTGCCAGTCTTGCCTCGTTGTATCAGCGCTGCCAAAATATTGGAGTAGGCGTACATCCCTGCAGCGATATCAGCAATGGAGTTACCGGATTTACTTGGTGAGTCTGGAGTACCAGTAACTGATAAGAATCCTGCTTCACTTTGAATGAGAAGGTCATAGGCCTTCTTGTCACGATAGGAGCCGTTGTTGCCGTATCCGGAGATGTCACACAAAATCAATTGGGGATTATCTTTTTGTAAAAGTTCTGGAGTTAATCCCATGCGTGCTGCAGCACCGGGTGCTAGGTTCTGCACTAAAACATCTGCAGTTTTTAAAAGGGTTTTGAGTGCGGCAAGTGCTGTCGGTTGCTTGAGGTCTAGGGTTAAGCTTTCTTTAGAGCGGTTCACCCAAACAAAGTGAGAACTTTGTCCTTTGACTTGCTTGTCATAACCGCGAGCAAAGTCGCCTGTGCCAGGACGCTCTACCTTGATGACGCGTGCGCCTAAATCAGCAAGCTGTCTTGTGCAAAAGGGCGCTGCAATTGCATGCTCTAGCGAGACCACGGTAATTCCGTCTAATGGACGAATACTCATATCAGTGCCAATTAAAAAGATCTTGGAAGACCAAGAACATGTTCGGCCACGTAGGAGTAGATTAAATTCGTGGAAATGGGGGCAACCTGATAAAGACGCGTTTCTCTGAATTTACGTTCAACATCATATTCAGTAGCAAAGCCAAAGCCACCATGGGTTTGAAGGCAGACATTCGCTGCTTCCCAAGAAGCCTTGGCAGCCAAGTACTTCGCCATATTAGCCTCTGGTCCACAAGGTTGATGGCTATCAAAAAGCTCACAGGCTTTGAAGCGCATTAAGTTTGCCGCTTCAGTTTCTATGTAGCTATCAGCAATTGGAAATTGAATCCCTTGATTTTTTCCGATCGGGCGATCGAATACTACGCGCTCATTGGCATAGCGGCGCGCGCGATCAATAAACCAATAAGCATCACCAATACACTCAGCGGCAATCAATACGCGCTCTGCATTTAAACCATCCAAGATGTATTTAAATCCCTGACCTTCTTCGCCGATGAGATTTTCTGCTGGAATTTCCAAATTATCAAAGAAGACTTCATTGGTTTCATGATTGACCATATTGGCAATTGGTCTAACTTCCATACCTTTGCCAATGGCATCTTTAAGATTGACGATAAAGATCGACATACCTTCCGACTTACGTTTCACTTCAGCTAGAGGAGTCGTTCGTGCCAGTAAGATCATGAGGTCAGAGTGCTGAATACGTGAGATCCATACTTTTTGTCCGTTGACGATGTACTTATCTCCCTTTTTAACGGCAGTAGTTTTTAGTTTGGTGGTGTCTGTCCCAGTCGTGGGTTCAGTTACGGCCATACTTTGAAGGCGTAATTCACCAGAGGCAATTTTGGGCAAATACAGTTGCTTTTGAATATCCGATCCATGGCGCAGTAGGGTGCCCATGTTGTACATCTGCCCATGACAAGACCCTGAGTTTCCGCCTGAAAAATTAATTTCTTCCATGATGACTGATGCTTCAGCTAAGCCCAATCCTGATCCACCATATTCTTCAGGGATTAATGCAGCTAACCAGCCAGCCTCGGTCATTGCTTTTACAAAAGCCTCTGGATAACCACGCTCATGGTCTATTTTTTGCCAATATGCTGAATCAAAGCTCTTGCATAGGTCACGCAGGGCTTCGCGCATATCTTGGTATTGGTCTGGCTTGGGGATGGGTTGATTCATTAAAGTCTCAGTTAACGGATTCTTAGTTTATTTTGTGATTTGTACAATAGTTTAAGCAAGATTTGAAAATCCGTGAAAATAGTAAAAAGAAGGGGAAAATAGCCTCTTGAAATGAATAATAGGGATAAGAACTTGCCGATAGCAAAGAACCACCAGCAAATCCTCTCAGGAATCAAAGTGCTGGAATTGGGCCAGTTAATTGCGGGGCCATTTGCCTCTAAAACACTGGCTGATTTTGGGGCTGAAGTCATTAAGGTGGAATCGCCCGGTGAGGGAGATCCATTGCGTAAGTGGCGCATGCTCCATAAGGGAACCTCGGTCTGGTGGCAGGCACAGTCTCGGAATAAACAGTCGATTGCTTTAGATCTGCGCGTTAAGGAAGGGCAAGCCATTGCACGTCAACTAGCGCTTGAAGCTGATGTGGTCATTGAAAATTTCAGACCAGGCACTTTAGAGAAATGGGGTCTTGGCTGGGAGGAATTACATCAAGCTAATCCCAAAATGATTATGTTGCGTATCTCGGGATATGGTCAGGATGGACCTAGGCGCGATGAGCCTGGTTTCGCAGCGATTGGTGAAGCAATGGCTGGCCTACGTCACATTACAGGTCATCCTAATGAGGTGCCGGTGAGAGCAGGCGTTTCTTTGGGCGATACGATTGCTGGGCTGCACGGTGCGTTGGGTGTCTTGTTGGCTCTGTATGAGCGCGATGCTCGCGGTGGTGATGGGCAGATGATTGATGTAGCACTTTATGAAGCGGTCTTTAACCTCACGGAAAGTTTGTTGCCCGAGTATTCAGCTTTCGGTGCTATTCGACAGCCTGCGGGTGGTGCCTTACCAGGGATAGCGCCTTCGAATGCTTATCGCTGTAAAGATGGTCAGTATGTTTTGATTGCAGGTAACGGAGATTCGATCTACAAACGATTGATGGCTTTAATCGGTAGGCCAGATTTAGGAGAAGACCCAACGCTTGCGCATAACGATGGCCGAGCCAAGCGAGTAGCTGAAATAGATGGAGCAATCAATGCATGGACAGGTACTTTGTCGATTGATGAAGTATTAAAAGATCTGGTTGGGGTGCAAGTGCCTTCTGGAAAAATTTATACAGCAAAAGATATTTCTGAAGATCCCCATTACCACGCTCGTGGAGTGATCGAGACAGTAGAAGGGGCTGATGGCCTTAAGGTACAAGTTCCCGGAATTATTCCAAAGCTATCGCAAAATCCTGGCGCTATTCGCTACCGCGCCCCAACTCTGGGGGAGCATACCGATTCAGTTCTTAAAGCAGCAGGATTAACTGATGAGCAAATTGCCCTCCTGAAAAAATCAGGGGTGCTCGCTTAATGGAGCAAATATTCGGACATTTTTTTTCATGGTTTGGATTGCCTTCGGTAGGTTTGCCGGCAGTATTCTTTAGTGCGTTTATTTCCGCAACGCTCATTCCGATTGGTTCTGAGCCAATTCTATTTGGATATGTTTCGCTTGAGCCACAAATGTATTGGTTCGCCATTATGGTGGCCACCATTGGTAATACTTGTGGCGGTATATTTGATTGGTGGCTTGGTTTAATCAGTAGAAATAGCTTTGAATCACTGAAGGGTCCAACCCATGGCCGTGTTCAAGCATGGTTGACGGCGCGAGGACCAAAAATGTTGTTGCTATCCTGGTTGCCTGGTTTTGGCGATCCACTGTGTTTTGCTGCAGGATGGCTTCGACTGGCGTGGCTACCCTGCTTGATGTATATGTTCTTCGGTAAATTGTTTCGCTATCTCACAATGACCTGGCTTCTTACCTTGGTACCTACTAGTTTTTGGCATCAACTAGGGCATTGGCTACATTTAATTTAAACAGCACAATATTTTTGCTGAATCTCATCGTTATTTAAAAGATTCTGAGCGGTGTCATGAAACACAATTTCACCCTGATCCAAAATATAAGCGCGATCTGAAATCTTCAAAGCCTGTTGCACGTTTTGCTCTACCAAGAGGATAGTTAAACCCTTTTGCTTAAGGTTAGCAAACAATTCAAACATTTCCTCAACCAAAACAGGCATGATGCCTTCCGATGGCTCATCTAATAAGATGACCTTCGGCTTGCCAATCATTGCTCTTGCAATGGCCAGCATTTGTTGTTCTCCACCCGACATGGAAGTACCGTCTTGGTGAAGGCGCTCTTTAAGGCGAGGGAAAGTTTCTGCAATCTCATCAACCATGGCGCTCATGTCGCCACGATTCTTTTGGGCTATAACGCCAAGTTCCAGATTCTCTTTGACAGTTAGGCCGGGAACAATGCGGCGATCCTCAGGTACATAGGCTAATCCAAGATGAAAGCGGTCATGAGCTGGCAAATCCAAGAAGGAGGTGCCATCAACAGAGGCTGAGCCTTGGCGCTTTGAGAGCAAGCCCATCAGGGAGCGTAAAGTCGTTGTTTTCCCTGCCCCATTGCGCCCCATCAGGGTCACTATTTCTCCCTTATTAACTTCAAGTGAGACGCCTTGCAAGACGTGGCTTCGGTCATACCAAGCGTTTAAGTTTTCAACACGCAACATAGATCACTTTCGATTTAACCTTGGCCTAGGTACACGCGTCGCACCTCAGCATTATTTTGAATTTCTTCTGGCGTTCCTTCAGCTAAGCACTCGCCATGATGAAGAACAATGATGCGTTTGCATAAACCCATAATGAGTTTCATCTTGTGTTCTACCAAGATAACCGTACGCTCATTTGCGAGAGTGCGGATGAGATCCATCATGACAAGAGTCTCTTCTGGGGACATTCCAGCAGTAGGTTCATCTAAGAGCAGTAAGCTTGGGTTGCAACCCAAAGCCATGGCAATCTCTAGAGC
>CAILON010000265.1 GCA_903835865.1 uncultured beta proteobacterium | reverse complement strand
GCATCTTTAAATTTCTGGCGATCTTCTGCCTTATCAATAGCTTCTGGTGAAGCACCAATGAGTTCACAGCCATACTTTTCTAACACGCCATGACGATGAAGATCTAATGCGCAGTTGAGCGCTGTTTGACCACCCATGGTTGGCAAGATCGCGTCTGGCTTTTCTGTAGCAATGATGCGCTCTACCACTTCCCAGGTAATCGGCTCAATGTAAGTAACATCAGCCATCTCAGGGTCGGTCATGATGGTTGCAGGGTTACTGTTTACCAAGATGACTTTATAGCCTTCATCGCGCAAAGCTTTGCAAGCTTGAGCGCCTGAATAATCAAATTCACAGGCCTGTCCAATAACAATCGGACCAGCACCAATAATAAGGATGCTCTTAATGTCGCTACGCTTAGGCATTATTTGCCCTCCTTCTTGGCAGCATTCATTAGCTCCACAAAACGATCAAATAAATAGGCAATGTCATGAGGACCCGGTGAGGCCTCAGGATGCCCCTGGAAACAAAGTGCTGGCTTATCTTTCCAGGCAAGGCCTTGGAGTGAGCCATCAAATAAAGAGATATGCGTTACACGAATATTGTCTGGTAAGGTATTGGCATCAACGGCAAAGCCGTGGTTTTGAGACGTAATAGCAACTCGGCCAGTGTCTAAATCTTTCACTGGATGATTGGCGCCGTGATGACCGAATTTCATTTTTAAAGTTTTCGCGCCAGCAGCAAGCCCCATGATTTGGTGGCCTAAGCAGATGCCAAATGTAGGAATACCTTTTTCAATAATTTCTTTTGCAGCTTCTATCGCATAAGTACAGGGCTCAGGATCGCCAGGACCATTAGAGAAAAATACGCCATCAGGATTCATAGCGAACACTTCGGTAGCGCTGGTTTGCGCTGGCACAACCGTTAGCTCACATCCTCGCTCGGTGAGCATACGCAAAATATTCCGCTTAACTCCAAAGTCATAAGCAACTACTTTTTTAATTGGCTTACTTTTATCCAAGCTTCTATAGGCAGGCTTTCCATCTGGGCCATGTAGATCCCATTCGGCTTCGCGCCATTCGTAAGATTTATTGGTTGTGACAACCTTAGCAAGATCCAATCCAGCCATTCCTGGAAAAGCCTTCGCTAGAGTAAGCGCTTTTTTAGCTAAAACTTCGTAATCATCGCCGAGCTTTCCAGCAACAATGGCGCCAGATTGGGCGCCCTTATCACGCAGGATGCGGGTTAATTTACGAGTATCAATCCCAGAAATACCGAGAACACCCGACTTGGTGAGATAGTTATCTAAACTAGATTCTGACCGAAAACTAGAAACACGCTTAGGGAGATCTTTGATCACTAAGCCAGCGGCATGAATCTGATCGGATTCTGCATCCTGGGCATTTACACCCACATTACCAATATGTGGGTAGGTCAAGGTCACAATCTGACGAGAATAACTTGGGTCTGTGATGATCTCTTGATAGCCAGTTAAGGCAGTATTAAAAACAACTTCGCCGGTAGTTTCGCCTGGGGAGCCAATGCTAAATCCGGGAAATATTGTGCCGTCGGCTAAGGCCAACACGGCGGGAGGAAAAGAAGGAAG
>CAILON010000264.1 GCA_903835865.1 uncultured beta proteobacterium | reverse complement strand
TTATTCGTTGGCTCATCAAGAAGTAGTACGTCTGGATCAGAGAACAATGCTTGTGCTAGCAATACGCGCAACTTCCAACCTGGCGCTACATTACTCATTGGACCATTATGTTGTTCGATTGGAATCCCGATACCTAATAACAACTCGCCTGCTTTGGCTTCTGCGGTATAGCCGCCGTACTCAGCGTACTTACCTTCCAACTCAGCGGCTTTCATGTAATCTTCATCCGTAGCATCTGCATTAGCGTATATCGCATCACGCTCTGCAGCAGCTTTCCACATTTCTTCGTGACCCATCATCACCACATCAAGTACGCGTACATCTTCGTAAGCGAATTGATCTTGACGCAACTTACCCAAACGAATGCCGGGATCCAAGCTCACATTTCCACTAGTAGGCTCAAGCTCTCCGCCTAAAATTTTCATGAAGGTAGTTTTTCCGCATCCATTAGCTCCAATGAGGCCATAGCGATTACCACCGCCAAACTTCACAGAAATATTTTCGAACAGGGGTTTTGCCCCAAACTGCATAGTGATATTAGATGCTGACAGCACGGATGTTTTCTAGCTTTCTGAAATTTAATTCAATAGGGTGCCCCCGCTTTAGGGGCAAAGACCGTTATTTTAACGGTTTAGGACGCGGCAGGTCCAAATCAAACTTTGACCCGAAATGGGGTGAAATCCGTATGAATATCGTAGAAATCCTGGTTTTCCTTGCGCTTTAAGAAAGCTACCACCCAATAAGTGAGTGGCGTGGCCAAAACTTCCCATGAGGTTTTCAGGACATATTGCGCTAAAGCAACCTGGAGCACCTCGGAAATAGGCCATAAACCATAGAAAGCGAGCATGTAAAACAAAGATGAATCAACAAGCTCTCCAATGGCAGTTGAGCCAATGGTGCGCATCCATAAGTTACGCCCCTCAGACCAGATTTTCATCTTGGCCAGCACATAGCTGTTGGCAAAGCTTCCGCACCAAAAAGCCGTCATCGAAGCCAAGGCAATCCGCCAAGAATTTCCAAAAACAGTTTCTAAGCCTTGCTGATAAGTCGCCATATATGCTCCTGGGGCTACAGGTAATGCAATCACAATCTGAGCCATGATGGCAGCAAAAGCCAAGGCTGCAAACCCAGCCCAAACTGCCCTGCGGTCATAGGCATAGCCATACACTTCAGTCAAAATATCGCCGAAGAAATAAGAGATTGGAAAAAATAGGACGCCAGCACCAAAAACAGTCGTTCCCAAGTACGGCAAATCGACTGCTGCTGCCTTACCAGCCCCAATGAAGTTCGAGCAGAGCAAGACCACCACGAAGGCAGCCAAAATCAAGTCGTAATAGCGGTGGTGACGTCTAGGCGTGTCCATAAGTCTAGAAAAATGGATAATAGAAAGAAGAATATCCGCATTCCTGAAAATTCGCAGAAAGCGGATAAATTAAAACATCTAGAGGACGACTAAACGTAATGAGTAAAGCTAGCTTTTTGTGGGAAGACCCCCTTCTTCTTGATACCCAATTAACGGAAGAGGAGCGCATGGTACGTGATGCGGCCGCTGAATATGCCCAAGGGCGCCTGATGCCACGCATTCATGATGCCTATCGCAATGAGACGACAGACCCCTCTATCTTTCGTGAAATGGGCGAGCTCGGCCTTTTGGGCATCACTATTCCAGAGCAATATGGCGGCGCCAATCTAAATTATGTTTCTTATGGTTTGATCGCCAGAGAAATTGAACGGGTTGATTCTGGTTATCGCTCCATGATGAGCGTGCAATCCTCATTAGTCATGGTTCCTATCAATGAATTTGGCACTGAAGCGCAAAAACAAAAATACCTTCCTAAATTAGCTACTGGAGAATGGATTGGTTGCTTTGGTTTAACAGAGCCCAACTATGGATCCGATGCAGGCGGCATGATTACCCGCGCCAAGAAAGTACCAGGCGGTTTTTCATTAACCGGCTCAAAAATGTGGATCTCCAACTCTCCGATTGCTGACGTATTCGTGGTTTGGGCAAAAAATGATGAGGGCATCATACGTGGCTACATTCTTGAAAAAGGAATGAAGGGCTTGAGCGCTCCTAAGATTAGCGGCAAGATGGGTCTGCGCGCCTCTATTACCGGTGAAATTGTGATGGATGAAGTATTCGTGCCAGATGAAAATGAATTCCCTGAAGTCACTGGACTCAAAGGCCCGTTCACCTGCCTAAACTCTGCTCGTTATGGTATTTCTTGGGGCGCTTTAGGGGCTGCAGAATGGTGCTGGCATGCAGCGCGCCAATACACCATGGATCGCAAGCAGTTTGGAAGGCCCCTAGCTGCCAACCAACTGATTCAGAAAAAATTAGCAGACATGCAAACGGAAATCACTCTAGCGCTTCAAGGTTGCTTGCGCTTGGGTCGCATGAAGGATGAAGGAATCGCCGCCCCAGAAATTACCTCAATCATGAAGCGCAACTCTTGCGGTAAGTCTTTAGACATTGCCCGTATGGCGCGTGATATGCACGGTGGTAACGGAATCTCAGATGAATATGGCGTTGTGCGTCATATGCTTAATCTAGAGGTTGTCAATACCTATGAAGGCACTCACGATATTCACGCCCTGATTTTAGGTCGCGCGCAAACGGGCATTCAAGCGTTTAGTTAATAAGCCAAAGATCCAAGCTCTACTACGATGGCCTTTGCTGCTTTAGCAAAGGCCTCGTCACTATCACTGTCCAATCCGACAAATTTTTCTTGGCTGTAAGCCGGAAAGTTTCGAACAATAGAGGATAAGTAAGAAGGGTCGTAGTGTTTTACCAGCAACTCTTCCACTAACTCCGGAAAGTTACCAGCATCAATTGCTTCTGACCATTTAGCAATTTGGACTTTTCCATAATGTGCAGTGAGTAGGCCCAGTTTTTGCTTGAAGTTATCCGTATCAGTTAAAAAATGATGGTATTCACGAATTAGCCAAGATACCCGCGTTGCAGTGCTGGACCGCAACTCAATACAAGCTCCATTACGAATTTTTTCCATCAAGGCGTCTGGCACATGTAGGCCGCCTACCTTTTTACTTTCGGACTCGACAAAGACTGGCTTGTTTGGATCTAATCTGCGCAGCGCATTCCATAGTGCGGTCTCAAATCCTTTTTGGGATGGCTGCTCAATATTGGGTTCATTACCCAGAACAGATCCGCGATGCACGGCTAATCCTTCCAGATCTAAAATCTGCGCGCCTAACTTGCCGATCTCCTGGAGTGCACGGGTCTTTCCGCTGCCCGTCATTCCACAAATGACCTGAAAAGAAAACTGATTAGCGCTCTGATCCAAGCCATCGATCACGGTGCGCCTAAAGCCTTGGTATCCACCTTCAAGCTGCATTGCCTTCCAACCAATTCGATTCAGAATATGGGTAAAGGCACCACTTCGTTCGCCACCACGCCAGCAATAAATTAAGGGGCGCCACTCTCGAGGAAAATCTAGAAAATGATTTTCTAGATGATCCGCAATGTTTCGAGAAACCAATGCCGCACCTAATTTCTTTGCCGCAAAAGGCGACTCTTGTTTATACAGCGTACCAATTTGTGCGCGCTCTTCATTATTCAGTACAGGGTAATTCACTGCGCCCGGAATGTGGTCTAAGGCAAACTCAGCCGGTGATCGCACATCAATTACCAAATCAAAGCGATCCAACTCTGTCAGAAATTGATCAGACTTAAGAATGTGGGGATTACTAGGTTGCATAGTTACAAATACGCATTGAACTAACGCAACTTCTGCAGAATATGCTCAGGCCAAGGCGCAGATTTATTAGAGGTGAGATCAACCCAAACCATAGTGGCCCCGCCCTCTGCGGCAATCACGTCCGGCTCAGTAGTTAAAGTCATCGTAGTGTAGATATCAACGCTAGATTTACCAATCGCACCAATAGCAGTCTTCAAAATCAGTTCGCCGGGATATGACAGTTGCTGATAAAAGTTACAAAAGCCATTAATCATCAGCATGGATTCACGACCGGGGGCTACGCTGTACCCCAAAGAAGTAATCCACTCTACCCGCGCCTGCTCCATATATCGAAAGTACACCGTATTGTTCACATGCCCATAGGCATCCATATCACCCCAACGAATAGGCATGATCATTTCATGAACAATTTTTTTTTCTTCGGGAATGGAAATGCGCATCAGAAAATAACTTAGCTAATCTGCAAAGCCATATGATACAAATTGGTAGAGCGCGCACCTGAACGACAAAAAGCCAAAATAGGGCTGGGCATCGTTTTAAGTAAGTGAGCCATCTCCACTACTTGAGCCTGCGTGATTGCACTTGGCACCACAGGAAGGTAGACATAATTTAAACCCAGCCTCTCTGCTTCTGCTTGAATTTCCGCATTAGTAGGTTGATTAGGACCACCCTCTCCATCTGGGCGATTATTAATCACACTCTTATAACCTTGCTTCGCAATAGCAGCTAAATGACTTGCATCAATTTGACCCAATGTGCCGAAATGGACGGTATGACAAGTAATAGGAAGACTCATGAGATCCTCAATTCAAACAATTTTAAAAAAGCAATTAATGATTTTAAATCAGGCTTGCTTGCGATGCGCAGTAAAGAAGCGTTCACAGATGAGCATTCCAGCAAACATAGCAATGACGAATCCTATCGCTTTAAGGTGGCCAGTACCTAGAGCAACTAAAGCTGGGCCAGGACAAAACCCTGCAATACCCCACCCTGCTCCAAATATAAAACTGCCGACGACCAGCGGTCTTGAAATATCGCGTCTAGTTGGAATATGTAAGGCGCCTCCAAAGAAAGCTTCGCTACGCTTGCCTGCCAAATAGTAACCTGCCAGACCTACGAGGACCGCACCCCCCATTACAAAGAGCAACGAAGGATCCCAGGATCCAGCAATATCTAGAAAACTCAATATCTTTTGCGGGTTGCTCATCCCTGAAATAATTAAGCCCCAACCAAAAAGAATGCCGATGGCATATTGACTGATCAGACTAAAGTGTTTTTTCATCATGTACTCAGATCAGGTGACGAATAATAAAAACCACCAAGAATCCAGCGGTCATGAATGAAAGTGTGGCAACCAAAGAGCGCGGAGATAAATGTGAAAGCCCGCAGATGCCATGGCCACTTGTACACCCAGATCCATACTGAGCACCAAAACCTACCAGCAGTCCCGCAATAATCACTGCAGCCCATCCGGCATCCACCTCAATGATAGGAAGAATGCCAAAAAATAAGGCGGCAAAAAATGGCGCACTTAATAAACCCAAAGTAAGACTTAAGCGCCAGGTCCAATCCCCTGTTTGGGGATGAAGCAAACCCGAAACAATACCGCTAATCCCTAAAATTCGTCCATGCAATAAGACATAAAGTGCTGCAGCTACGCCCAATATCATGCCGCCCACTAAGGATGGAATGGGCGTGAAAGATAACCAGTCGATTTGCATTACTTTAGATCCAGTCTAATTAAATTAACTACAGGGATTAGGAGCGAGACGCTTTTGCAAGTAGAGCAATGCGAGATATGCGCCAAATATAAATCCTGGTAACGCCAATAATGAGCCAAGCGCCAATGTAGAAATACCACTTAAGCCCTGACCAACCGTACAACCCAATGCTGTAACGCCACCAAAGCCCATTAAGCTAGCGCCTACCAAGTGATTGGCAGTGTCTTCAGTATTCCGAAATGACTCCCAGCGAAATGACTTGGTCAATAGCGCTATTGCAGCTGCGCCCAAGATCATGCCAATCACCGCAACGATT
>CAILON010000263.1 GCA_903835865.1 uncultured beta proteobacterium | reverse complement strand
GGAAGAACTTTGTCTTCAATAAAACGGTAAAGAGGGGTTGCTACTTGGAGGCTATTGCAGGTAGTGCGCGCAGTCATTTTGTAAACCTTTGTTTCTAATACGAAAGTTAATGGAAAAGTGAATTAAATATTGTTCATCAATCTTGAAATGGATGCTGGAGCAAGATGGTTTCATCGCGCTCAGGGCCAGTAGAAACCATGGCGATCGGTTTGCCAGCAACCTCTTCAATACGACGTAAGAATTTCTGCGCCTCAGGCGGTAACTTATCCCACTCACGAATGCCATAAGTTGTCCCCTTCCAGCCCGGAAAGTCTTCATAAATAGGTATGCAACGGGCAACAGACTCAGCACCCCGAGGCAATACATCTAATTTCTGGCCATCTAAGGTGTAACCAACGCATAGGCGAATAGATGCAAAACCATCAAGTACGTCTAACTTGGTAATGCACAATCCAGACAAGCCATTAATCTGAATAGAGCGTTTCAAGGCAGCGGCATCGAGCCAACCCGTACGACGAGGACGGCCGGTAACAGAACCAAATTCCTTACCAACTTCAGCTAAGCGGATACCAACTGGATCTTGTTTAGCAGGATTGTCATAGTCATAGAGCTCACTGGGAAAAGGACCAGCACCCACACGAGTGCAATACGCTTTAGTGATACCCAAGATGTATTGCAGTGAGTCAGGGCCTACGCCAGATCCAGCAGCAGCATTACCTGCCACACAGTTGCTAGAGGTGACGTAAGGGTAGGTGCCGTGATCAATATCTAATAAAGTGCCTTGGGCACCTTCAAATAATAAATTTTGCCCTGCTTGTTCAGCCGCATAAAGCGCACTAGAAACATCCACCACCATTGGCCTTAGACGCTCTACATACGACATTGCTTCAGCTAATGTTTTTTCATAATCAACGGGATCTGCACCGTAGTAATTAGTGAGCATGAAGTTGTGATAATCCAAATTTTCACGCAATTGCGCTGCAAATTTTTCTGGATAAAATAAATCTTGAACGCGCAGTGCACGACGCGCTACTTTATCTTCATACGCTGGACCAATTCCCCGTCCAGTAGTACCAATTTTTGCTTCTCCACGCTTTTTCTCGCGCGCATGATCGATAGCTACGTGATACGGAAGAATCAAGGTGGTTGCTTCAGAAATCTTCAAACGAGATTGCACATCCAAACCAGCAGCTTCGAGCTCGCCAATTTCTTTAAAGAGCGCCTCAGGAGATAACACGACTCCGTTGCCGATGTAGCAGATCACTTCTTTGTGCATGATTCCAGAAGGAATCAAACGCAAGATGGTTTTCTTATCACCAATAATTAAAGTATGGCCAGCATTGTGTCCACCCTGAAAGCGCACCACTGCTTGCGCATGATCAGTTAGCCAATCTACTACCTTACCTTTGCCTTCATCACCCCACTGGGTGCCAATGACAACGACGTTACGACCTTGAGCTTGCTGCTTTGAAGACATATTGAAATCCAAAAAGATAATTACAAAATAGGTTAAATTTTTCGAGTGCTGTAGGGTTTACTTTTTCTGTACAACTTCCCATGAGTTGCCCTGCTTCACTAATTCACGATCACATTCATACTCGGCTGCCTCTACTGCCCCACCAGAGAGTACCTGGATCACCACTTCACCTTTACTGCGCAACTGAGTAATGGCTGCATTAAGAGCAGCATCATCAATCCAGGGCGCAACAATCGCTAACTTACGCACATTTAAGGGCGACAAATTGGCTAAGGTTAATAAATCCAATGAGAATCCGGTTGCTGGGCGTGATCGACCAAACGCTTGGCCGACATGGTCATAACGACCGCCTCGTGCAATCGGTTGCGGTAACTTCTCTACATAGGCAGCAAACATCACACCACTGTGATACTGATAGCCACGTAAGTCAGACAAATCAATGCTGAGCTCTAAGCCATTCGATAAGTTACTTGCAGCAGCAACTAAACGCTCAAGATCGCTGAGCGCTTGATCAATGGCAGTATGTTTGGGCAGTACTTTTTTTGCCTTGGCTAATACTTCGGCGCAAGGTCCATTCAATTCAGTCAACGCCAATAATGCTTGAGCTGTTTTAGCAGGAAGGC
>CAILON010000262.1 GCA_903835865.1 uncultured beta proteobacterium | reverse complement strand
TTTGATTGATGGCATCAAAATTGAAGAGCTCGTTACCAAGAGAACTTCTGGTCTGATGAATCCAAAACAAGCGGAAAGTATTGGTAAGAAAACCAAAAAAGAGTTTCCTGAGGGCATCCCTGCATTTGGTACTGACGCTTTGCGTTTTACCTTTGCTTCGCTGGCCTCCCTAGGTCGCAATATCAACTTTGATCAAAAGCGCTGTGAAGGCTATCGCAACTTCTGTAACAAACTGTGGAACGCTACACGCTTTGTGTTGATGAATTGTCCAGGCGGTGACGAAGACAATGGTTTTGCCCCATGCGATAACCAGTGCGGTCCAGAGGGATATTTAGATTTCTCTCCAGCAGACAAATGGATTGTGTCGATCTTGCAAAAAACTGAGGCCGACGTTGCTAAAGGTTTTGAAAACTATCGTTTTGACAATATTGCTAGCAGCATCTATCAATTTGTTTGGGATGAATACTGCGACTGGTATTTAGAGTTGGCTAAGGTGCAGTTACAAACCGGGACACCTGCACAGCAACGCGCTACTCGCCGCACTCTATTGCGTGTGCTGGAAACCATCTTGCGCATGGCTCACCCCCTCATTCCATTTATCACCGAAACACTGTGGCAAACCGTTGCCCCCAAAAGCGGCAAAGCTATCGCCGATCAAGAAAAGCAAACTATTGCACTCCAAGCTTATCCCGTTGCACAGCCAGATAAAGTTGACGATCAAAGTGAAGTCTGGGTCGCACAAATTAAATCTATTGTGGATGCTTGCAGAAACCTGCGAGGAGAAATGCAAGTTCCCCCAGGTCAAAAAGTACCGCTTTGGATTAGCGGACCTGAACCCTTCCTCCAAAAAGCGACCCCTTATCTTTTAGCTTTAGCTAAGCTTTCTGAAGTCAAAATCTATAGCGATGAATCCGCTCTTGAGAAAGATGCTCCAGGGGCACCAATGGCCTTAGTGGGTAATTTGAAGCTCTTGCTCAAAATTGAGGTAGATGTGGCTGCGGAGCGCATTCGCCTAGGCAAAGAAATTGAACGCCTTGCTAACGAAATCAACAAAGCAAACGCTAAACTCACCAACGAAAGCTTTGTGGCCAGAGCCCCAGCTGAAGTTGTTGCCCAGGAAAAACAACGCCTTACGGGTTTTGAGCAGAACCATCAGAAGCTTGTTGCACAATTAGAGCGACTTAAATAAAGATTGGACCCTAAATGCCTTTAAGCACCAAAGCCATTACTAAAGCAGTTTTTCCAGTTGCAGGACTAGGCACCCGCTTTTTGCCAGCCACTAAGGCCAGCCCTAAGGAAATGCTTAATGTGGTCGATAAGCCATTAATCCAATACGCAGTAGAAGAGGCAATTGCCGCTGGCATTACTGAAATGATCTTCGTTACTGGACGCAGCAAGCGTGCGATTGAAGATCACTTTGATAAAGCCTATGAGCTTGAAGCTGAACTTGAAGCCAAAAATAAACAGGCTTTGCTCGAAATCGTTCGTAGCGTAAAGCCAAGTCATGTGGATTGTGTTTATGTCCGCCAACCAGAAGCGCTTGGCTTAGGCCACGCTGTTTTATGCGCAGAAAAATTAGTACGTGATGAGCCTTTTGCCATCATCTTGGCTGATGACTTGTTGGATGGCCAACCTCCAGTACTCAAGCAAATGCTGAAAGTATTTGAAGAGCAAAACGGTTCAGTATTAGCGGTTGAAAAAATTGATCCTGCTAAGAGCAGCTCTTACGGAATCGTTGATGGCCTCGAAGTAGCGAAAGGCATCTATCGACTGAATGGCATTGTGGAAAAGCCACAGCCTAAAGATGCCCCCTCTAACTTAGCCGTTGTGGGACGCTATGTATTGTCATCCGATATTTTTAGCCACATTCGTAATCTCAAGCCAGGTGCAGGCGGCGAAATCCAACTCACTGATGCGATCGCTTCATTATTAAAAGTAGAGCCTGTATTTGCTTATGAATACGATGGCGTGCGCTATGACTGCGGTAGCAAATTAGGCTATCTCAAGGCTTCAGTAGAGTTTGCCTTACGCCACCCAGAAGTAGCGACTGATTTTGCGGCTTACTTAAAAAGCCGTTCGCTCACTTAAGACTGCTTAGCGTCTTTTCATGTAGAAGACCAGCACTTCACCTTCGGTGGTGCTGGCAATCAATTCATTCCCAGTTTGTTTAGCAAAAGCAGGAAAGTCGTGAGCAGCGCCTGCATCCGTTGCCTTGATCTTTAAGACTTCGCCTGACTGCATCGTCGCTAAGGCTTTTTTGGTACGCAAAATAGGTAGTGGGCAGTTCATGCCGATGGCATCTACTTCTGCATTAAAAACAATGTCCTGACTCATTTGCTAGCCACCCAATCTTTAACGCCTGCCAATGCAGCGCCAATCTTGCTAGGATCATTGCCACCAGCCATTGCCATCTCGGGTTTACCGCCACCCTTGCCACCAACCTGTTGTGCAACAAAGTTCACCAAATCGCCAGCTTTAACTTTGCCAATCGAGTCAGCGGTAACACCAGCAATCAAACTGACTTTATCGCCTTGTACAGAAGCCAAGACAATTGCAGCTGTCTTTAGTTTGGCCTTGAGCGCATCCATAGTCTCCCGTAAAACCTGCGCATCAGCGCCGTCCAAACGAACCGCCAAGACCTTTAGACCATTAACGTCGATTGCTTGACTAGCCAGCTCATCGCCTTGGCTTGCAGCCAATTTAGAGTTTGCTTTTTCTAAATCACGCTCTGCCTGACGCAGTGCATCTTGTAACTGAGCAACACGATTGACTAAGTCTCCCGGATGGGTTTTCAGAATCGTTGCTGCTTCATTAATTCTGTCCTCTAAACCTTGCAAGAACTGCAAGGCGTTATTGCCGGTAAGAGCTTCAACGCGACGAATACCTGCAGCCACACCGCTTTCTGAAATAATCTTCAGACTACCAATGTCGCCCGTGCGCGCTACGTGGGTACCGCCACACAATTCTTTCGAACTACCAATTTCTAGCACACGCACTTCATCGCCATATTTCTCACCAAAGAGCATCATGGCGCCGGTCTTTTGCGCATCCTCCAAAGACATTACCTTGCCTGAAGTGGCGCTGTTTTCCAGAATTTCACGATTCACAATATCTTCAACGCGACGAATCTGTTCTGCCGTCACTGGCGCATTGTGCGTAAAGTCAAAGCGGGTTTTGCTAGCGTCCACCAAAGAACCTTTTTGCTGCACATGATCACCCAAGACCTCGCGGAGAGCCTTGTGCAATATATGGGTTGCGCTGTGATTGCGCATCGTATCGGTTCGTTGAGATACATCCACTAGAGCATTTAATGCGTCGCCCACCTTGATTTCGCCTTCAAGCACTTCACCTTGGTGACCAAAGACATCTGCCTGAATCTTGAAAGTGTCATCCACACCAAAACGGACCGTTTCATTGCGCAGTTCACCTTTATCGCCGACCTGTCCACCCGACTCCGCATAAAAAGGCGTGTTATCCAACACGATCACAGCTACATCACCCGCCTTTATCGACTGTACTTGTGTGCCATCTAGATACAAAGCGCTTACTTTTGCACCTTCATGCCTCAAGGTGTCGTAACCATGGAACTGGGTTGGCTTACCTTTGTACTCCAAGCCTTGGGCCACTTTAAATTTACCTGCGGCACGTGCTTGATCACGCTGCTTTTGCATAGCCACTTCAAAGCCCTGTGCATCTACAGTAACGCCACGCTCACGACAAACATCAGCCGTTAAATCTAATGGGAAACCGAAAGTGTCGTGCAGGCGGAAGGCAGTATCACCATCAACCACTTTTGCTCCACCTGATAAAGCACCTTCCAAGATCTCCATCCCATTGGCGATCGTTTGGAAGAAGCGCTCTTCTTCTTGCTTGAGCACATCACTCACTTTATCTTGTGCTGCACGTAACTCTGGATAGGCATCGCCCATTTCTTTTACAAGCGCAGGAACTAACTGATAGAAGAATGGTTTGCGAGCACCTAATTTATAACCGTGCCTGATCGCGCGGCGTGCAATCCGGCGCAAAACATAGCCACGACCAGCATTGCCAGGGATCACACCATCAACCACGACAAAACTGCAGGCGCGAATATGATCTGCAATCACTTTCAGTGATGGGCTTTGCGTGTCACAGTTCTCGCCGCCAGCCTGATCTACAGCGTCTTTGGCGGCTTTTAATAAATTAACAAAGAGATCGATTTCGTAATTGGAATGCACGTGCTGCAAGACCGCAGCAATGCGCTCAAGACCCATGCCGGTATCCACGCTTGGCTTAGGCAGCGGATGCATATTGCCAGCCTCATCGCGATTGAACTGCATAAAAACGTTATTCCAAATTTCGATGAAGCGGTCACCATCTTCATCAGGGCTGCCAGGAGGGCCACCAGGAATATGTTCGCCATGATCATAAAAAATTTCTGTACACGGACCACAAGGTCCTGTGTCACCCATCATCCAGAAATTATCAGAAGCGTAACGCGCGCCCTTGTTATCCCCGATGCGAATAATGCGATCAGCTGGTATGCCAATTTGTTTATTCCAAATCTCATATGCTTCGTCATCTTCCGCATAGACAGTGACCAAGAGTTTATCTTTAGGCAACTTCAACACCTGGGTCAATAAGTCCCAAGCAAATTGAATCGCATCCTTCTTAAAATAGTCACCAAACGAGAAATTACCCAGCATCTCAAAAAAGGTGTGATGACGGGCGGTATAGCCAACGTTATCCAAATCATTGTGTTTTCCGCCGGCTCGAATACACTTTTGAGCGCTTGTAGCACGGTTGTAGGGACGCTTGTCAAAACCCAGAAATACGTCCTTGAACTGATTCATGCCCGCATTAGTAAATAGCAGAGTTGGATCATCTCCCGGTACTACTGGGCTAGAAGGGACGATTTGGTGGCCTTTTTGGGCAAAGAAATCCAGGTATGCCTGGCGAATTTGGGAGACTTTCATGGCAATAATTATCGCATTGCCAAATGCCTAGGGCAAACCCTAGACAAGATAGCCCATTCCTGCCTTACAATCGCACACATCAATAAATAGATCGGCAATTAAGTCGATAAATAAGGAGCGCAACTTGAAAATTCGCAATCAACGGGATTTTGGGGCTGGAATCATGTATATGGTTATCGGTCTCTTTTTCACAATCGTCGCATCACAGTACCAATATGGCACTGCAGCCAAGATGGGGCCAGGTTATTTCCCCTTCTGGCTAGGCCTACTCATGGCCGCCATAGGCCTTTTGGTTTTTATCAAATCATTCAGCGCTACTGCTGTGATTGAGTCAATCCC
Source organism: uncultured beta proteobacterium (assembly GCA_903835865.1). Taxonomy (GTDB): domain Bacteria; phylum Pseudomonadota; class Gammaproteobacteria; order Burkholderiales; family Burkholderiaceae; genus Polynucleobacter. Next base: position 387 of record CAILON010000262.1, on the reverse strand, counting down.
CAAGTTCAACTGGCGCATCATTTGTCAGATTACTGGCGCGGTAGTTCTGTACGGATTACTCCTCCCCAGAATGGGCTTTTTAGTTGCTGTAGTGGTTTTGGTATTTGTTTCTGCAAGTGCTAGTAAAGAATTTACTTGGAAGGGAACTGCAATTAATGCCGCCTTCTTGGTGAGTTTTACTTACTCCGTGTTTGTTCTGGGCTTAAAGCTCCAGTTCCCACTCTTGCCAGTTTTCTTACAACAATAACGAACCGAGACCCTACAAAATGGAATTATTTGCAAATTTATCCCTCGGTTTCGAGACTGCATTTACCTTACAAAATCTCCTGTACTGCTTAATTGGCTGTGTCTTGGGAACATTGATTGGTGTATTACCAGGCCTTGGCC
>CAILON010000261.1 GCA_903835865.1 uncultured beta proteobacterium | reverse complement strand
CCAAAAGACTGGTGAAGCAAGGCTTAACTCTACTCGAACTGGCTATGCAAATGGATCACGTACCACCATGGAGCTTTTGGCTGCAGAAAGCGATCTCATCGCTAATGACTATGCGCTTTATACGGAAAAAGTAAATTATCTACTCAATCGATTACGTCTAGCCGCAATCTCGGGAGAGATTTCAGAGCAGGATCTTTCGATGATTAACGCGCACCTAAATTAGATCCCTAATAAGAGTTGGTTTATATAAGATATTGTTGATCCTATATTAATTGCATTTGGTTGGTCGCGAGTTCGATGCCCGCGCATCCCGCCAGCGTGAAGCGCTAAATACCCCCCACTTTTAATGCCATTCAAACCGTGTTAACCAGAGCAAGTCAGCGTCATACCGTGGTCCAGCAAGCCTGTTAATCCATAGATCCCTGGTTCGAGCCCGGATCGAGTAGCCAAATAAGTAAAAGGAGTTACCGTTAGGTAACCCCTTTTACTTTAGTTGGTGTCTAAGTATTGGGCTAGTAGCGGGCTCACTACCCGTTGATAGCAAAACCTAGCACAACGGATGCCATATCCGTTGGCCTGATTTGGGCTTTCCCGCTAGGACTTGAACCTAGGGCCAAACGCTCACCATCCATTGGTATTCAAACGACTCTTATCGACCCTTAGCGGACATTTGGTCGCTCATGAATATATCAAGTGAAAGTGATCTTGAAGCAGGTCTTACAGATGTTCGGTCTCGTGAGATTCTGGTGGTAAGGCAATATCAAACTGAAATCCACCTTCAAACACTTTGAGACAAGCATTGACGATATCCGCATCAAATAAAGTGCCGCTACCAGCTTTAATGATTTCAAGGGCGGCGTCTACTCCTGGCGTTGCCCTGTATGGTCTACGACTAGACATTGCCTCTACTGTATCGGCTACTGCCAAGATTCTGGCCTCGTAAATGATCTCACCATCGCTGATTTGATTGGGGTAACCCGAACCGTCTAATCGCTCATGATGCTGCAAGATAGTTAGCGCAATAGGCCATGGGAATTTCATATTTTTAACCACATCGAAGCCAGCTTTAGCATGATTACGAAGCATAGCTACTTCAAAGGCATCCAATATGCCTGACTTAGAAAGGATTTCGCTGGGTACGCCTATCTTGCCAATATCATGGATTTGGGCGGCAAAATTGATGCCATCAATTATCAGGGGAGGCAGCCCTAACTCTTTTGCGATTGCAACTGCTAGTCTAGCCACCCTAGCTTGATGACCCGCAGTATATGAATCTCGCTTTTCAATCAAAGCAGAAAAAGCGTTGGCTATCTCATCAAAACCAACCAAGACAATATCTTTATAATCAGCCAAAATCTTCTCAGCCTTATTTTGTTTAGCTGTACTTCGAATCAAACATTGAATAATGGGATGGTGATCTATATCATAAACATTGGCAATAAATTCAACATCAATGGCCTCGCCTGATTTGCTCATCAAGGGCAGATTCCTATAGCGAATGTAACCATTTTTTTTAAGTACTATATAAGCTGCTAATGCCGCCTCTTTATCGATGATGGCGCCGATTTCCCACAACTCTTTACCAACTAACTCTTCCCGAGAAAAACCCAACAATTCAAGAATGAACGGATTAGCGTCCTCAACCTTTCCTGTTTTAGCGTTAAGTAGCAAAATCCCATCTTGATTGGTATCAAACAGTCTTTGAAATCTATTTAACGCTTCCCTGTTGATCTTGCTTTGTTGTATTGTCATTTTTTACTACCTTAGCGGCTTTTAATTAAGACATCTAAATATTCTATCCTCAAGAAGGCTATATCGGTAGGTTGATCAGGAAATTTATGTAAATATTACTTTTGATAGTCTCTTACTGGCTGATTTGAGCCAGTTGGGGTCATTTAACTAATTAGGCACTTCTCGACCCTATGTAGACACCCAAAGAAAAACCACCCGAAGGTGGTTTTGGTGTTTCTTGGTAGCCTAGGGAGGAAACGAACCGCTGAAACAAGAATTTTTAATCCCCTGTCCTATCGACTGCTATCAGCCGAAAGAAAGTATCCATGACCAGAGGATATGCTGTTCCGTTGATCTGATTTTGAATCTCCCACCAAGACTTGAGCCTAGGATCAAAGGATTATGATCGCATAAGCCCAGGATGGGCTAATATAAATAGGATTCTGCCGGCGGTCAGTATCGGCGGGTAAGCAAATTGTGCAGTGGGTTTTACTATGAATAAGCCTTACTTTAATTAACACTTACGGTAATTTACTGCTTACGACCCAAAGTAACCCTAAAATGTACGGATGTTGATACAAATTACAAATCTTCTACTTCAAGTCGCCGTAAGTATTGTCGCTGGAGCATGTCTCTTACGCTGCTACTTACAGTGGCTTGCTTTTAATCTTGGGACCAGCCAAAGAAATTCCATTGGGGCTTACTTGCTCCCACTCACAAACTGGATCGTTCTTCCACTTCGTCGAATAGCTCGTAGCATAGGTCGTTTTGATCTGGCGAGCTTTCTTGCTGCCTACCTCTTGGTCCTGGCAAAAGTAATTATCCTATCCTTGATCGTGGGAATTACCCCTTTTACACTCTCTTCGTTAATTTTTGCTTTAATTGACCTTCTCGATTTAACGCTTTCTGGACTCGTTGGACTAGTTTTAGCAAATGTGATTCTCTCTTGGGTTGGCGCAGGTTCTCAAATCCAGTATTTCGTGTCTCTTTTAGTGGAGCCTCTTCTCGCGCCTATTCGACGAATCGTTCCCAATCTAGGCGCTATCGACTTGTCGCCTTTAGTCCTATTGCTAGGTTTACAAATACTTCAGATTATTTTAAATAACCTCAAGTAGCGGCAAACATAAATAATTAATTATTTATGACAATAGTCTCATAACAGGGTTGTTAATTTTTCTACTGTCTGCAGTAAAAACAATAGCTGACATACAAGATTTTCAATTCCACCCATAGTAGTAGCCTAACTTTTCAAAGTAAATTGGCTCAACTTAATTAAGACATGGTGCCAAGTATCTAGTGATGCCTCTAATGGGAGCATTATTTACTTGCAAGCATTTTTTACATTGCGGCTTAGCTTTCCTTTATTACCTCAATAGCTCCTTCTCTGATGGCTTTAATGAAAGTGCGATAGTCTGATTGATTCTGGGACGCATACTCGACGGCAAATTCCCCAATCGCATCATCGAAACCTTGTCCTGTTCCCATATAGCCCGCGATCATTGCAGCATCTCCAGTGCGAGCATGTGAACGAGCAAGGGCATGTGCGCACATGCGCCCATACTGTCGCATCATCCCTTCATCCCAGTCATCAATAATTGCCGACATCTTTACATCACGGAGTTGGCGGATGTAAAAATTTCGCCCATTGGCTCCTGTTGCCCACCCTAAGAAGATGTCTGTTGCTGTCTGCATCATTCGCTGACCTACTACAACCCGCTGCCCGTGATTGGAGTACAGACTCTTTCCTGCATAAGGCTCTAGTACAGAAGCTCGCGCTTCCTTTACCTGCAAGAATAATGGGTCGTTATCTGCTGCCATCATTAACATTACTGCGCACATAGTACCGACACTTCCTACGCCCACCACCTTTATCGCTAAATCACAGTAGTGGAATCGATCAAATAGTATCTGCAAGTGATCTGGCAAAGTACTCCGGTACTCATCGATGACTCTGGCATAACCATTTACAACGCCAGGGGCTTGTTTAACAGTTGGATGGAAGATCAGGGGTGGCTCATCCTTGATCATTGGCCTTGAACCATGATGAGTAACTAATTTCGGATATAAAAATTCAGGTATAGACTTACTTTGCTCCATTTCTATTCGGCGCTTTAGTCTTTTTTTAACTTCTTTAACAACCTTAGGGTCACCCATTCGATCAGTGTAGTGTTTCAGGTCAATTTTGTCGTACCAAATGTCTAGAGCGCGCATGCTCGAGTAATCAATCATTCGTTCTCGGTATTCACGGACAAGATCTGTTACAAGTCGCGCGGTATGGCTCATTGGAATATCCAAATATTTTGCTGCAATGACCACGCTCGCTGCAAGACGCTTTAAATCCCACTCGAATGGGGCTGGGAGAGTCTCATCAAGATCGTTAATGTCGAAGATGATGTTTCGCTCTGGAGTCGCAAAACCACCAAAGTTCATCAGATGCGCATCTCCACATGCTTGTACACGAAGTCCACTCGATGGGGTATTAGCAAGGTCACAAGCCATAATCGCAGCAGCACCGCGGTAAAACGCGAATGGTGATTCAGACATGCGTCCAAATCGAATTGGCACCAATTCTTCCATGCGATCAATATTGGATTTAATGAGAAGCGTGACAGGGTTGGGTCGATTATTGGCTGGCCTCCATCCCGCATGCGATGAGCGTGGCACTTTGTCACGCAGATCACGACCCATTGAGGCTCGTTCGTCAGTAGACAAGTATGGGGATTTAGATTTAGCAGCAGAAGGCTTTGTAGTCTTTGTAGTATTAGCCATTTAATTTCCTGTACTGATTGTGCTTACAAGTTAGCACGCTCATTTAAGCTTAGCAACTAGGTTTTATCTGAAGGAGCGCAATATCTTGTTTCCAAGATTAATTAACATATGCACCTTGAAGTAAATAGTATTGGACCAAAGTCCACGTTAAAGTTGGATTTTGTTAATTTGAATTAGATAAATCATCATTAAAAAATTCTCAAGGTGAAGCTATCAATGAACTTCAATATAGCCGCCGCATAAATATGAGGGAAATTTTTAGTCATTGGAGTCTTTCTGATATTTAGCTTGATTTGGCGAAAGATAAGGTCTAAGTCTCAAAAGGACACCTCCCCGCTGGTTTAAGCCAGCTTATTGGATGCAATTACCCGCTCCATGGGGATTTCACGGGATAGAAAAGACATTAAGGCCGCTAATTAGGTACTTTATTCTTTTGGAATTCAAGCACATACAATATTGCTATGAATACACCTACAAAGAGTCAAATGGCTCACCACGGCTTAAAAAAGAAAATAGAGGATGAGGCTAAAAAAATCTTTGCTCTATCGGTTTACTTTGGCGCTTGGTTCTGTGCCATATCTTTCTTAATCGCCACCACTCTTGATGAAAGACCCATTCCTTTATCGATATTTGGGTTCGCCATTATTAAAGGGTTCTTATCTGCCAAGTTCTTGCT
>CAILON010000260.1 GCA_903835865.1 uncultured beta proteobacterium | reverse complement strand
CTGTGCTCAACTTTCCAAAAGCCTTTTCTAAATGCTCAAGATGTTGTGGAAATACTGTCTCAAATAATGTTTGACCTGTTTGGGTAAGGCTAATCATTTGACTGCGGGCATCTTCAGGATTTGTTTTGCGCTCAAGAATGCCTTTAGTCTCTAGTCGCTCTAGCACCCCAGTTAAAGTACCTTTAGTCACAAGCGTTCTCTCGCCCAATGACTTACAACTCATCGGCGGCTGATTGCCCAAAGTGGCAATCACATCAAACTGGGTCGTCGTGAGACCCATTGCGTTTAGATCTGGAGTTGAATAGTGCTCAAACGCTTGATAAGCAAGCGCTAACTCTCTTAAGGTAGGAAGGAATTTATTCATGGGTTCATAAAGTACTAGTTAGGACTAATATAGTACTAATACGAACTAATTGCAAGTCACTAGCTCAAAGAATAGAAATATCTATTTAAATCAATTGGTTACTACTCTGGCTTGATTCCAGACTTTTTAATCAATGCAACCCATTGATCTATCTCTGACTTTAGAAAGCTGACATAAGCAGCTGAGCCGGGAGTTGGCACTACGAAGCCCACAGACTCCAAACGCTGCCTTACCTCGGGTGTTTGCAAAGCCTGAACCATTGCCGCCTCTAATTTATCCATGACTGGCTTGGGCGTTCCTTTGGGTGCACTGATGCCAGCCCAAGATAGCGCCTGAAATCCTGGATAACCACTTTCAGCAACAGTTGGCACATTGGGATACAAAGGATTGCGCTGCAAGCTACTTACTGCGATGGGACGCAATTTCCCTGCTTGTACAAATGGAAGGGCTGCATCTTGATTAATGAACTCAATAGGGATTTCATTCGCCAATATGGCGTTCATTAAAGGGCCGCCTCCACGATAGGGAATTCCAACTAAAGGCAAAGGATTGCAGTTGGTCTTCTTCACTACATCTGCACAGGTTGAGGTAGCTTGTCTAAGTAACTCCATGGCCATGTGGCCAGAAGAAGCATAGGTATAGCCATAGTCAAGCTTGCCAGGATTTGCCCTGGCGTAATCCACGATATCTTTTAAAGTTTTAAATGGGCGATCCGGATTTACCACTAAGACATTGGGGCCCAAATCAATCAATGAGATGTGCGCAAAATCTTTTAATGAATCGTATTTCAAATTGGGATCGAGGCCATGAGCAACTGCATTTTGACCAACACCCGTCATCACCAAGGTATAGCCATCCGGAGTGGCATTAGCTCCTCTTTCAGCACCAATAACTCCGCCTCCCCCAGAGATATTTTCAATCAAGAAAGCCTGTTTAAAAATCTTCGTTAATTGCTCCGCAGAAATTCTTGCCATGATGTCTGTAGTGCCACCTGGCGGGAACGGAACAATAATTTTGACGGGCTTATTGGGATAGTCTGATTGAGCAATTGCTGGGACGCAGCATGCGCCCAATACGCCGCAGATGCATATAGCCCGGGCAATAAAAGAAAGCTTAGTCATGGAATGATCCTTATGAATTTATGTATAGCAATAGTCTCCAGACTCAAGATTAAATAAGAGGGCTTCACAAAACAAGTACTGATATACCCTTTCCCTCAAGCAAGCACTAATATAGGAAGCTTAGAAACCCCAATGTAGACCTCTATGCCTAAAAAGACCAAAGAATCCCTCCGTAGCGCCCGTTGGTTTGAACCAGATGACTTACGCTCATTTGGACATCGCTCACGCGCCATGCAAATGGGATATGGCCCTGAGGATTGGTCTGGTAAACCAGTGATTGCTATCGTCAATACTTGGTCTGACATCAATCCTTGTCATACGCATTTCAAGCAACGCGTCGAAGATGTCAAGCGAGGCATTCTGCAAGCCGGTGGTTTCCCAATCGAATTACCTGCTATTTCATTGGCCGAACAATACGTCAAACCTACCACCATGCTTTATCGCAATATGTTGGCCATGGAAACTGAAGAGCTTATTCGCTCTCATCCAGTTGACGGTGCGGTACTTATGGGTGGCTGCGACAAAACCACTCCTGGTTTAGTCATGGGCGCATTATCTGCAGGTCTACCTTTTATTTATCTTCCTGCAGGCCCAATGCTCAGAGGTAACTGGAAAGGACAGATCTTAGGCTCCGGATCAGATGCTTGGAAATATTGGGATGAACGTCGCGCAGGCAATATCTCCGAAGCACAATGGCTAGAGGTTGAAGGCGGCATTGCGCGCAGTCATGGCACCTGCATGACCATGGGCACTGCTGCAACCATGATGGGTATCACGGAGGCTTTGGGCTTGAGCTTACCGGGCGCTTCTAGCATCCCAGCTGCTGATGCGAGTCATCCACGGATGGCTGCCGCCTGTGGCAGAAGAATCGTAGAGATGGTTTGGGAAGATTTAACCCCGGCACAGATTTTGAAAAAGGCCAACTTTTTAAATGCTATCGCAGCAGCAATGGCCATGGGTTGCAGCACAAATGCCATCATTCATTTAATTGCCATGTCGCGTCGTGCTGGAAAAGATTGCACAGTAACTCTTGATGACTTTGATGCAGCCAGCAGAAAAGTTCCGGTGATTGCCAATATTAGACCCAGTGGTGATAAATATCTGATGGAAGATTTTTATTACGCCGGAGGAATGTCGGCGATGCTCAAAGAAATGAAGCACCATCTTGATCACACCGCGATGACAGTAACAGGCAAAACCATCGGTGAGAATATTCAGAATGCAGAGGTCTATAACGCCGATGTCATTCGGACGTTGGATAACCCCATTTATAAAGAAGGTGCTCTCGCCGTCTTACGCGGCAATATTGCGCCCGGTGGAGCAGTAATAAAGCCGAGCGCCTGTGCAGAAAAATTCTTAAAACATACCGGGCCAGCGCTAGTATTTGACAGCTATCCCGAAATGAAAAAAGCAATTGAAGATGAGAACTTGGATGTCACTGAAAATCATATTTTGGTTCTTAGAAATGCTGGGCCTAAAGGTGGACCGGGTATGCCTGAATGGGGCATGCTGCCTATTCCGCTGAAGTTGGTAAAACAGGGGGTGCGAGATATGCTGCGCCTCTCAGATGCTCGTATGAGCGGCACTAGTTATGGCGCCTGCATTCTTCACGCCTCACCAGAATCCTATATCGGTGGACCATTAGCACTCGTCAAAAACGGTGACCTCATTACCGTGGATGTTGATGCCAGAAAGATTCAACTAGAAATTAGCGATGAAGAACTTGCTGCCAGAAAAGCAAAGTGGGTAGCGCCTGAACCTAAATATGAACGAGGCTATGGCTGGATGTTTAGTCGCCACATCTTGCAAGCTGAAGATGGTTGTGATTTTGATTTCCTAGAAACCAGTTTTGGCGCACCCGTGCCAGAGCCGGATATTTACTAAACCCTAATGAATGCCTCGCCACACTTCAATAAAAAAAGCCCCTGCAT
>CAILON010000259.1 GCA_903835865.1 uncultured beta proteobacterium | reverse complement strand
TCGTGGTCGTGGTCGTGGTCAACGCGAACGTGGTGAATCTACCGAGACAACGGGTGATGCACCTGCCGCTGTAGCTGCAAGCGCTCCAACTTTCTCAGGACCTCCTTCTGGAATGGCCGGCGCTTCTGCATCCATGCCGATACAAAATATTGCCAATAGTTTTGGTAACGCTAAGCCTGCAACGGAAAAGCCAGAAAGAGCGCCTCGTGCACCTCGTGCCCCGCGCCCTACTCAATCAGCAACACCAGCACCAGTAGTGGCGGTAGTTGCCGCAATTGAAGTCATTGCCAAGCCAATGCCTGAACTTCCTAAAGTGGCCTTCCAGGCGCTTGAAGAAAAACCACTGCATAGCGTTGTGGAATCTGCAGGAATGATCTGGGTAGCAACGAACTCTGGCAAACATGCTGAAGTTCAAGGTCAGATTCAAGCAGAGTCAGTTACAGAAAATTTGGGTAGAGCCCCAAAACCAGCAGCTAGCCTGTCAGATGGCCCAATGGTTTTAATTGAAACCGGCGGCCAAGAAAAAACGGTCTAAAGCTTTTTCTCCAGACTGCCATTTATCCCACAAAGATATTTGGCGGTTTGGCAGAAACACCGTTTCACGGCCATAATTGAGAATATGGTTGAAAAAGTAATCCCTATTCGCATCGATGAAGGCACAGGCCTTACGCCGTCTGTTCCTGGACAGCTAGTGGCGCCTCATGGCAATACCCAAGATTTACGCGGTCGCACTCTGCGCGACCTTCGTATTTCAGTCACGGATCGTTGCAACTTTCGCTGCACCTATTGCATGCCAAAAGAAGTATTTGATCAAAACTACCCTTATCTTTCTCATCACGAATTACTGAGCTTTGAAGAAATCACACGCCTGAGTTCAGTCTTTGCAAGTTTAGGTGTTGAAAAGATTCGCCTTACTGGTGGCGAGCCTTTGCTCCGCAAAAATTTAGAAGTTCTAATCGGCATGCTGGCGCAAATACGCACTCCAGAAGGCAAGCCATTAGATCTGACCCTAACTACAAATGGCAGCATCTTGCGAAAAAAAGCTGCTGCACTCAAAGCTGCTGGTTTACAAAGACTTACTGTTAGCCTTGATGGTCTGAATGATGAGATCTTCAAGAAAATGAATGATGTAGATTTTCCGGTGGCCGATGTATTAGATGGCATCCTAGCTGCACAGGAAGTGGGCTTTGAGAATATTAAAGTCAATATGGTGGTTAAAAAAGGAAGCAATGATCATGAGATTGTTTCGATGGCGAAACATTTCAAGAACACCGGCGTCATCTTGCGTTTCATTGAGTTCATGGATGTTGGTAGCTCGAATGGCTGGAATTTGGCTGAAGTACTACCCTCCAAAGAAGTGATTGCGCGAATCAATGAAGCTTTTCCACTAGAGCCTGTTGAGGCGAATTATTCGGGTGAAGTAGCCCAGCGCTGGCGCTATCTCGATGGATCGGGAGAAGTCGGCGTCATCTCTAGCGTGACCCAAACTTTCTGCCACGAATGCACTCGTGCCCGTATCTCTACTGATGGGCAAATGTACCAATGCTTATTTGCTAATCAAGGATACGATTTCAAAACTATGTTGCGCTCTGGACGCAGTGATTTAGAAATTGCCAATGCCATTATGAATACTTGGGCAGGTCGCGATGATCACTACTCAGAAATTCGTGGATCTAATACTGCCAACCCATCGACCGGTAATCGCAAAGTCGAAATGTCTTACATCGGCGGCTAATGATTGCAGCTGATGACATTACTGGGCTAATCCTTGCTGGTGGACGAGCGCAACGAATGGGCGGAATCGATAAAGGCCTCATTCCATTTTTAGGCAAGCCGCTCATCGCCTCCGCTATTGCCCGCCTACAGAATCAAGTAGGTCCTATCCTGATTAACGCCAATCGCAATGTCACCAAATATGCAATTTACGGTTACCCCATTATTTTGGATGAAACCCCAGATTTCTCTGGGCCCCTAGCGGGATTTTCTGCTGGACTCAAAGCATGTAAAACTCCGCATATGCTCACCTCTCCCTGCGACTCGCCTCTGCTTCCCTTGGACCTTGCTTCACAGCTTGCCATTGAAATGGAACGAGGTGAATTTCAGCTAGTCTATGCATCAAGCAAAGAGCCTGATGGCAAGGTTTGGGCTCAGCCCGTTTTCTGTTTAATGCGTATAGATGTACTAGAGTCACTCGAGTGCTTTTTACAAAAAGGTGATCTGAAGATTGACCACTGGTTTAAAGAGCTGCGCTCAGGCACCGTCATTTTTAATGATGCGAATGCCTTTGCGAATGTGAATACTCCGCAAGAGCTACAGAACTTAGAGAAAATATCTTGATGAATCACTCCCCCAATAGCCCGATTCTGCTGAGTTCATCTTTACATGTAGATGAAGCCCGCAAAGCAATTGCACAAATGGTCAACGAGCTCCTTGCTGAATCAAGGGCTCTTAATAGCTCGGTTGACATCGAGATCGTTTCCTTAGATCAAGCCATCGACCGAATTTTGGCGGAAGATGTCTTATCTCCGATTGATGTGCCATCAGCAGATAACTCGGCTATGGACGGCTTTGCTTTTAACGGCAAATGCCTTGATACCAGCTCTAGCGAAATTGCGCTCACCGTTCTTGGTACTGCGTTTGCTGGCAAGCCCTATGATGGCGAGGTTGCTTCTGGTCAATGCCTCAAAATCATGACTGGCGCCCTCATGCCACTTGGCTGCGATACGGTGATACCGCAAGAATTCACAGAATCGAGCGATAGCATTCTTATTCGCTTTAAAAAAAATCAAGTGAAGGCCGGTGAAAATCGTCGCTTGCGCGGCGAAGATTTGCAAAAAGGTAAACCAGCGATTCTTGCTGGGCGTCTATTGCGCCCCTCCGACTTAGGTTTAGCAGCATCCTTGGGTATTGCAACACTTCAAGTAAACCGCAAACTGAAGGTAGCTATTCTGTCTTCAGGAGATGAGCTTCGCTCATTAGGCCAGCCCTTGGAAAGCGGGAGTATTTATGACAGTAACCGCTATAGCCTTACAGGACTATTGAACCGCCTCAACCTAGACATTATCGACTGCGGTATTGTGCGAGACGATCCAGCATCACTGAAAGAGGCTTTTTGCCAAGCTGCAAAAGAGGCTGATGTCCTCATCTCCTCCGGAGGCGTCTCCGTAGGAGAAGCAGACTTCACTAAACAAATCATGCAAGAGTTAGGGGATGTTGGCTTTTGGAAAATCGCCATGAGACCTGGGCGTCCCATGGCATTTGGCATGCTCAAACCCGTTCCCGGAAAATCTCCAGCACGCAAAACACTTTTCTTTGGATTGCCCGGTAATCCCGTAGCTGTAATGGTGACTTTCTACCAATTTGTTCGATCCGCCCTACTGCAGCTCAATGGCGCCAACCAAACTGAACCCGTTCTCACCCAAGCAATTTCCGAGTTACCGATTCGCAAGAAACCTGGTCGCACCGAATTTCAACGGGCTATCTTAGCTCGTGGTCCTGATGGTAAACCCACCGTGCATCTGACGGGCAGCCAAGGCGCAGGTATTTTGCGTTCGATGAGTGAAGCAAATTGCTTTGTGATCCTTCATCATGACCAGGGAAATATTGCTGCTGGTGAATGGGTAGATGTAGCGCTTTTTGATGGACTGCTTTAAGATTGCGTCATCATGAAACTTAGCAAAAAAGAACTCGTCTTCCTCGACCCTATGCATACCGCCAAAACTTTAGTTTTGGTCTACCTGTGCTTCTCAGTCCCCATCGTTTTACTGGCACTGTTTGTGGCCTTCATTCGAGATGGTGCAATCCCCGGATTTACTGTACTCTCAGCCCTCATCCTGAATGCCTTGCTTGGCTTTGGGTTGTTATGGATTGCCTGCAAAGTGTATAACTGGGTAGCGGGTAAATTTGGCGGTATTGAGCTAGCCCTGCGTGAACTCCCCGAAGAAATCGAATCCGAATAAACGGTATCTCAAAAAATATTAAGCCGAACTCAGTAGTTACTCAGTTCGGCTTTTTACTTTTTTAACTTTGATCTTGTTTATTAAGCTTTAAACAATTCAGTATTAATTAAGCTAGGCGGCTTCTTACCCGCTAATGCAGTCCGTAAATTATCAATCGCCAGATCCACCATTGCTCTGCGCGTCTTTTCTGTAGCGCTAGCAATATGGGGAGCCAATACGACATTACTCAATTGAAGTAATTCTGAATGTACACTTGGCTCGCCTTCAAACACGTCTAGACCAGCAGCAAAGATCTTGTTTTCTTTAAGAGCTTGAGCTAGAGCTGCATCATCTACTATCCCGCCACGGGCAATGTTTATAAGGGTTGCAGTCGGCTTCATCAGGGCAATTTCTTTGGCGCCAATGGTGTGGTGATTCTCTGCCGTATAAGGCAATACCAACACGACATGATCAGCGGTTTTTAATAATTCCTCTTTCGATACATACTTAGCGCCGCAAGCTTTTTCGTCAGACTCAGATAGACGACTGCGATTGTGATAAATCACATTCATATCAAAACCTAAGGCACGCTTTGCAATGCCATGCCCAATGCGACCCATACCAATAATGCCAATGGTACTGTGATGCAAATCCATGCCTAGCGGGTTATTCACAATCGACCACTTATCCCAATGCCCATTTCTTACCCAATGCTCTGACTCCGTAATGCGGCGCGCAGTTGCCATCAGTAATGCAAAACCAAAATCAGCCGTGGTATCGGTCAATACATCAGGCGTGTTGGTTGCCATGACACCTGCCGCAGTCATCGCTGGAACATCGAAATTGTTATAGCCCACTGAAATATTAGCTACGACCTTCAAATTTTTTGCATTGGCTAAAGCGCTCGCATCAATGCGTTCGCTACCAGCGACTAATGCCCCTACTACACTTGCGAGCTCTTTTTGCAACTCTTCTGGGGTGAAGACCTGATCCGTCTGATTTGAACGAACCACGAAAGACTCCTCTAATTTGGCCAAAGCCTCAGGGAATATGGCCCGAGCAACCAGGATTTTAGGTTTAGTCTGTGTATTCATAGGGGAGACTTTACCTCAACTAAATTGACCCTTTTGCCTGAAAAATAGGCTAATTCAGCTAAAATAATGTTTTTATCACTTACCGCCTCAATCTTGAGGCTCTAGAAATAGAACGCCATGACTTATGTTGTTACCGAATCCTGCATCCGCTGCAAATACACTGACTGCGTTGACGTTTGCCCAGTGGATTGCTTTCGCGAAGGTCCAAACTTCTTGGTAATCGATCCCGATGAATGTATTGACTGCGCTGTCTGCGTGCCAGAGTGCCCAGTCAATGCTATCTATGCGGAGGATGATGTGCCTGGTGACCAACAGGCATTTATCAAATTAAATGCTGAGCTTTCTCCTGGCTGGACATCTATTACAAAGTCCAAAGCCGCCCTTCCAGATGCAGACGAATGGAAAGACGTGAAGAGCAAGCTTGATCAGTTGGTGAAGTAAACCTTTCCTCAGCTCTTCGAGAATTCGTGTTGCACTCACCCATCCAAACCGACGCGGTCATAATTGGCGCTGGCCCGGTGGGCCTCTTCCAGGTCTTTGAGCTTGGGCTTCTTGAAATTAAAGTGCATGTCATTGATTCATTACCGGAGGTCGGGGGTCAATGTATCGAGCTTTATCCCGATAAGCCTATCTACGACATACCAGCTATCCCCGTATGTACAGGGCGGGAGCTGACCAATAATTTACTCAAGCAAATTGAGCCATTTGGCGCTCAGTTTCATTTGGATCAAGAAGTCACAGAGCTCAAGCAACAAGCCGATGGGCGCTTTTTAATTAGCACCTCAAAGGATGAGCACTTTCTTAGCAGGACCATCTTTATTGCCGCAGGGGTTGGCGCCTTTCAACCACGGATCCTTAATCTGGAAGGTCTATCAGCCTTTGATGACCAGCAAGTCTTTTATCGCGTCAAACATCCTGAGCAATTTATGGGTAAACACTTGGTGATTTGTGGTGGCGGTGATGCAGCCTTAGACTGGGCACTTCACTTTGCCGATAAAGCTGCTAGCCTTACCCTCATTCATCGTCGTGATGAATTTAAAGCTGCCCCTCTCGCCATTAAAAAAATGCGTGAACTTTGTGCGACTAACAAGATGCGATTGCTCATTGGTCAAATTACTGGCTATGAGACTGTTAACAATCGCCTTTCTGAAATTGCCTTCACTGATATTGATGGCAAAACACAATTGCTTCCCTTGGATGATCTATTAATCTTTTTTGGTCTTTCCCCTAAGCTTGGTCCAATTGCTGACTGGGGCCTAGAGATTGATCGAAAACAAATTGCTGTAGACACTCAAAAATTTGAGACCAGCATCCCTGGGATTTATGCGGTGGGCGATATTAATGTTTATCCCGGCAAGAAAAAACTCATTCTGTCGGGCTTTCATGAAGCTGCCTTAGCTGCCTTTGCCGCCGCAGAGTACCTTCATCCCGAAAAGCAGATTCAGCTTCAATACACTACCACCTCCCCTAAGTTGCATAAGGTTCTTGGGGTGAAGCCAAACACATCCGAGTAAGTTATCCTATAGCTATTCATTTTTAGCGAATTTTGTATGCGCCAATATCACGAACTCATGAAAGAAGTCCTAGCCAAGGGCGCCCAAAAGTCCGATAGGACTGGCACAGGAACCATCTCTGTATTTGGACACCAGATGCGCTTTAATTTAGCTGATGGCTTTCCGATGGTGACTACAAAAAAACTGCACCTCAAATCCATCATTTACGAATTGCTCTGGTTTCTCAAAGGAAGCACCAATAACAATTGGCTTAAAGAGCGTGGGGTCTCCATCTGGAATGAATGGGCTGCGCCTGACGGTGAGTTAGGCCCTATTTATGGTTATCAATGGCGTTCATGGCCCGCACCAAATGGTCAACACATTGATCAAATTGCCGAGGTAATTGCATCCATCAAGAACAATCCTGATTCACGCCGAATCATTGTTTCAGCTTGGAACGTTGCGGATATTCCTCGCATGGCGCTAGCCCCTTGTCATGCCTTCTTCCAGTTCTACGTAGCTGAGGGCAAACTTTCTTGCCAACTCTATCAACGTAGTGCCGATATTTTCTTGGGCGTTCCCTTTAATATCGCTAGCTATGCATTATTGACCCATATGGTGGCGCAGCAATGCAATCTAGCAGTTGGGGACTTCATTTGGACAGGCGGTGATTGTCATCTTTACAGCAATCATCTTGAGCAAGTAGATCTTCAGCTCTCCAGAGATTTCTTCCCACTGCCTAAACTCACTATTCTGCGTAAACCAGATTCTATTTTTGACTATGAATTTGAGGATTTTGAAATTACTGGCTACGAATGTCATCCCCACATTAAAGCTCCAGTAGCAATTTAAGAGCACTTTCCATATGACTCAGCCTGCTATTTCCATGATCGTTGCACGCTCGCGCAATCATGTGATTGGACGCGACAACCAGATGCCCTGGAAAATTTCAGCAGATCTTCAATTCTTTAAGCGCGTTACCATGGGCTTTCCTGTCATCATGGGTCGCAAAACTTGGGAATCGATTGGTCGCCCTCTTCCTGGTCGCCGCAATATTGTTGTTAGTCGTAATCCAGACCTTGCGCTGACAGGTGCTGAAGTTGCCGGATCCCTAGATGAAGCACTTGATCGTTTAAGCGAAAGCCCTCGCGTCTTTGTCATTGGCGGAGAGCAACTGTTTAAGCAGGCCTTCGCTAAAGCAGATCGCTTATTCATTACTGAAATCAATCTCGATATTGAAGGTGGTGACACTTTCTTTGAAGTGCCCAATCCCAGTCAATGGCAAGAAATCGAGCGTACCCCAGGCTCAGAAGGTGAAATTACTTTCAACTTCATCACACTTGAGCGTAAATAATTAAAGCTTTTTAGAAAAGCTGTACTGAGCAAAGGCTTGCTCTGCTAGGCCAAACCATTGCGCTTCCATGTTTCTAAAGACGCGATAGTCCTCAAAGATTTTTTTAAATTGCGGGTTCTTACCAGACTCTTCGGCATAAGTTTCTTCAGCTGCCTTAAAGCAAGCATCAAGTACTGAAGAATTAAATTTACGTAAGACGGCCCCATTTTGTACTAAGCGCTGCAGTGCTGGAGGATTCAGAGCATCGTACTTGGCACACATATCAGTATGCGCAAATAAGGCAGCAGCCTCCCATGCAGCTTGGTAAGAAGGTGGCAGTGCATCCCATTGCTTTTTATTCACAAGGAATGAAAGTGCCGCAGCGCCTTCCCAGAAGGCAGGGTAATAATAATTTTTAGCTACTTTTGCCAAGCCTAACTTTTCATCGTCATAAGGCCCAACAAATTCCGCCGCATCAATCGTGCCCTTTTCTAAAGCCGAGTAAATCTCGCCCGCGGGAAGTTGTTGAGGTACTACCCCTAACTTCGCCAGCACTTGTCCAGCAAAGCCAGCAATACGAAATTTAAGACCTTTTAAATCCGCAGGTGATTTAATTTCTTTACGAAACCAACCGCCCATTTGCGTACCGGTTTGGCCACCCAGAAAATTCACAATGTTATAGCTTGCATACAACTCACGCATTAACTTCATGCCATTACCTTGCAACATCCAAGCGGTCTGTTGGCGAGCTGTCATCCCAAATGGAGCGGCAGTATCAAAAATAAAGGCACTGTTTTTTCCAAGGTAGTAATAGCCGGCAGTATGTCCACACTCCACCGTTCCATTTTGTACAGCATCTAATACTTGGAGAGCAGGAACCACCTCTCCCGCAGCAAATACTTTGATATTAAATTTTCCATCGGTTGCTTTGCGTAATGCATTAGAGAAGATTTCAGGAGTGCCATACAAAGTATCTAAAGATTTAGGAAAGCTAGAGACGAGGCGCCAGTTCAAGGTTGGCAAACTTTGGCCAATGGCTGGAGCAGCAAAAGCAGCAGCGCCAGCACCCAGAGTGGCTTTCTTTAAAAAAGAACGTCTTTGCATTTTGAGCTCCCTCCAGCGTCTTGAATATCCGTATTATTTTCCGCCAACCGTCATCGATCCAATCAAGATCGAGCCCGTTTCTTTTGTGCCCCGAATCAAGACATCACTGCCAATCATTTCGATATCTAAAAGCATGTCGCGTAAATTGCCCGCAATAGTGATCCCTTCGACTGGATACTGTATTTCACCATTCTCTACCCAGTAACCAAATGCCCCACGTGAATAGTCACCCGTGACATAGTTCACGCCCTGCCCCATTAATTCCGTCACTAGCAAGCCAGTACCCATTTCTTTAAGCAAAGCAGGCAAGCCGCCTTTAGGCGTTTTTTTACTTTGCAAAGTCAGGTGATGTGATCCGCCTGCATTTCCAGTGGTTTGCATTCCCAATTTACGCGCAGAGTAGGTTGATAAAAAGTAGCCTTCCAAAATTCCTTTATTGACTACTGTCCGAGCAGAGGTTTTGACACCCTCCTCATCAAATGGTGCGCTGCCCGTCATCGCCTTCAGGTGAGGGTCTTCAAACAGACTGATATGTTTTGGTAGTACTTGCTTGCCCAAGCTGTCTAGCAAGAAGCTGGAACGGCGATACAAAGCCCCACCTGAAACCGCTTGCACTAATCCGCCCAATAAGCCAGCAGCCAAAGGCGCTTCAAAAATGACAGGGCAACGACGCGTCGTTATCGACCTTCCTTTGAGGCGAGATAAGGCACGTTCTGCAGCGTACTTACCAATTGCAGCAGGATCAGCTAACTCCTCGGGAATACGTGAACTGGAGTACCAGTCATCGCGCTGCATCCGAGCTCGCTTGCCTTTCTCGGTAGCAATCGGTGCGCAAGAAATATAGTGTCTGGAAAATGGATATCCGCCCATGAAGCCATGCGAAGTTCCCATCATGAAATGCGCGTGATGCGCTGAGACAGAAGCACCATCACTATTTTGAATTTGCTTGCTCACTGAAAAAGCGCTGCCCTCAGCAATGCGGGCAATTTCCACCGCGTGCGTTGCATCAATATTCCATGGATGGAATAAATCTAAATCCAAAGGATTTTTTTCTAAGAGCTTGCGCTCTGCTGGACCGGCACAATTATCTTCAGCCGTATGTTGGGCAATATGGTACGCAGCCTCCACAGTTGCCTTGAGGGATTCCTTAGAAAAGTCACTCGTACTGGCATTGCCGCGACGGTGCCCCAAAAAAACCGTTACCCCTACCTGCTTATCGAGACTTTGCTCAATGGTCTCTACTTCGCCCTTACGAACGGTAACCGATAGCCCCTGACCCTCAGATATTTCAGCTATTGCGTCTGAGGCACCCCTTCTTTTGGCCTCTTTGAGCATAAAATCCACGATTTCTTGAAACTGGTTTGATGTATATGTAAACATGCCCTAATAATAGCTAGAATAG